>JAILFI010000104.1 GCA_024697655.1 Clostridiales bacterium | reverse complement strand
AGCGGGGTGAGGCGGTTGTAGTCCAGCCCGGACGGGGTGACGAGCATATACTCGTCGTCGAGACGGATGGACAGGTTGCCCCAGGTGCCCTGCACAAGGCCGGTCTCCAGCAGTTTTTTGCCGTATTCCACGAGCAGGCAGCGCTTGCTCCATTCATCGCCGGACATGCCGTCCGGTTTGACCGGCGCTGCGCCGGCAGGCGCTGCTTCCGCTTCGTTCTGCGCTTTCGCGGTCTCAAGAAGCTTGTGCGATTCCTCTGCTTTGGAGTACTTCATCGTGTAGATGCGGTGCTCCAGCGCGGCTCTTGCGGGCGGGACAGGGATGCCGCCGCCGAGCACATCGGCTTTGAGCATGAGTTCCGCAGCTTTTTCCAGAACGGTCAGCGCGGTGAACGCTTCGTACATCGTCCGCCCGATGACGAGGACGTTCTGATCATCGATCATGACCGCGTACCGGCCGCGCAGTGCCTTGTCGATGGCTTTCTTTTCGCGCGGGGCGATAAGGACACTCTGGCCGATGATCATAGCCATGTCGTCGAGGACTGCCTCGATGGGGCGCTGGATCGCCAGGCACAGACCGATGTAAAGCGGCCGGGCGAGGATCATCGCGCGCATCTCTTTTTCATCGAGCAGCCAGTCTTTTTCCGGGATCGAGAAATGTGTGCAGTCCAGGATGTCGTCATACTGCAGATTGCCGAGCGGGGCGCTGGAAGCGTTCTTGAGACAACGGCCGCCTTGCTTGTAATAGAGGACAGCTTCCTCGACCGGATGGTCCATTTCCGTCAGTTTGCGCCCGTACAGAGAGAACATGTCGACGATTTCCTCGGGGCGCAGCAGCCCCGGATCCGGTTTCTTTTGCTTTTTCTTACCGATCGCCGCAGCTTTGTCGAGCAGGCTGCCGGCTCCATCCTTGGTGAAAGCACTGAGTTTATCGAGTGCTTTTCTGGGTGTGCTGTCAGTCATCGGTTTCCTCCTCATTCTTTTCTTCGTCCGCTCCGGCCGGTGCGTCGTGGTCGGTGAAGCGGCTGCTGTTGGCAAGTTTATAAGCTTTCTCCAGTGAGAAATAGATGCGTTTGTAGTCTTCGAACAGTTTGTCGTAGATCTTCTTGTTGGCGGGGTTGGGGGTGTAGCTGGCATCGGTACGGACGAAGGCCTTTGCTTCCTTGAAGTCCTTGAGGTAGCCAAGACCGACCATGGCCATGATCGCCGCGCCGACCGCGCCGGCGTTGCGCGGATCGTGGGCGACGGAGAACGACAGCCCCGTGACATCCGCGATGATCTGCATCCAGCCCTTATCAAGCGCGCCGCCGCCGATGATGCGGAAGTGGTCGCCGTCAAAGCCGTAGTCCTGCTTCATGTTCTCAAAGATCCAGCGCAGGTTGTAGGCGATGCCTTCGTAGACCGCACGCATCATGTGCTCTCTGGTGTGGACGGAGGTGAGATTGAAGATCGTGCCGCGTGTGGTGGTCGTGCTGACCGGGCAGCGTTCGCCTTCGACCCAGGGGGTGAAGATCAGATGGTCGCTCCCCGGCGGGACGTCGTCGATGATGCTGTCCATATAGTCGTAGATGCCGTCACCGTAGATCTCGGCTTCGTGCCGGAAGAACTGCTCTTTGATCCACTGGATATTGACACCTGCGGATTCCATCTCACCGCAGATCAGGTTCATTTTGGGATCCGCGCCGGCTGTTGCCGCCGCGCCGCGCTTGAACTTGTCATGCACCGCGCTGCTCGCGCAGACCCAACCGGAAGTGCCGAGGTAGACGTGCATGTCGCCCTCACCGGTCATGCCGGCGCCGACTGCCGCTGCGGAGACATCGTAGCCGCCGCCGAAAACGGGCATCCCTTCTGCCAGACCGGTCGCTTCCGCAGCTTCGGGAAGCAGTCCGCCGACGCAGTCCGTCGCGCTGATCAGACGCGGGAGCCGGTCGACATCGATCCCCATGCGCGGGTAGACGGAGAACCAGTCTTTCTTCTTCAGATCGAGTCCGTAGGTGGAGGCGCCGGACAGTTCGGCGACCATCTCCCCGGTGCACCGCATGGTCAGATACCCGTTGACATCGAGGATCTTTGCGGTTTTTGCGTAGATGTCGGGGCGTTCTTCTTTCAGCCACAGGATCTTAGGCAGGCTGTCCTTGCCCATGATGGGAGTGCCGGAGACCAAGGTGAAGACTTTCTTGCCGCCAAAGCGGTTCATCGCGTGGTCTGCCTGCGCCTGCGCCCGGCCGTCCAGCCAGGTGATGTTGTTGTAAAGCGCCTTGCCGTCCGCATCGACCGGGATCACGCCAAGTCCCTGCGTGGAGAAGACCATCGCCTTGACATCGTCTTTGTCTACGCCGGTCTTTTCGAGTACTTTCTTACAGGTCACACAGACCGCGGTCCAGTAGTCCTCCGGATCCTGTTCGACCCAGGCGGGTTTTGGATAATAAGTGGGGTAGGGGCATGTTTCCGAGGCGACGACATTGCCCTCGAAATCCACAAGGGCGGCTTTGTCGGAACTGGTGCCCAGATCATGCGCCATTATGTACTTTGCCATCTGACTTGCTCCTTTCTTGTTCGGAGGATCGCTCCGTCCGCGGTCTCTTTAATCCGCGCATTTATTTGTCTTTACAACGTGTTTGAAGACTTCCTCAAATCTTCCGAGCGCGTCATCGATGACTTCATCGGTGTCCGCCATGGAGGTGTACAGGCGGCTGCCGGCCAGCGTAACGACGCCGTTCGCCATGTAAGCGGCGCCCATGCGCTCCATGGAAGCTTTGCGCTCATACATCATATCCTTGTTCTCGAGCAGGCCCTTGATGGACTTGAGCGGGTTGAAGGAGGAGAAGTCAAAGCTCATCGCGCCGGTGCATTCCAGATGGACAATGCTGCCCTGATTGTAGGCGACAAAGGGGAGTCCGTATTTGTCGAGGAGCATCTTCAGTCCATCCGTAAGCCGGTCGCCCGCGCGCCCCGCGATCTCGCAGGCGTTGGTGCGTTCGATCTCCTTGATGGCGGTGTAGCCGGCCAGTGCGGACATCGGGTTCGCGGAGAGCGTGCCCCCGACATAGGCTTTCTTGCTGCTGCCGCCGACACCAGCTGCCATCAACCCGACGTATTCCTTCTTGCCGCCGACGCCGCCGGCCGCGGGATAGCCGCCCGCGACGATCTTGCCGAAGATGGTCAGATCGGGTGTGACGCCGAAGTATCCCTGCGCACCGCCGAGGCCGCAGCGGAATCCCGTGACGACTTCATCCATGACCATCAGTGCGCCGTATTTGTCGCACAGTTCGCGGATGCCTTTGCAGTAGTCCGCGGAAACAGGGCGGGTGCCGCTTTCCGGACCAAACGGCTCGATGAGCACGGCTGCTGTGCCGCCGCGCAGCTGGTTGAGTTTGAGCATCTTTTCCATCATGTCCAGATCATTCGGCCGCACTTCATGGGTGTAGGCCTGGACCTTGCGGGGGATGCCGTGTGACTCGAGGAAGTTGCGGCTGCCCGGGATCTTAGTGCCGTAGACGAGCTGGTCGCTCCAGCCGTGGTAGCCGCCGCCCAGTTTGATGATGTGCTTTTTGCCGGTGGCCAGGCGTGCGATCCGCAGCGCGGCCATATCGGACTCGGTGCCGCTGCCCAGCATACGGAACATTTCGACGCCCGGCATGCAGGCGCGGATCTCATTCGCGATGAGGTATTCCGCCTCGTGGAGCAGGCCTGTGACCGGTCCGCATGTATTGATGAGCTCTTCAACGGCTTCTTTGACCGGCGCGTAGTTGCTGCCCAGGATCGTCGGACCGCCTGCCTGCAGAAAATCAATATACTTGTTGCCGTCTTTATCGTACAGATAGGCGCCTTCCGCCTTTGTGAAGCAGACAGGGAAGGGCTTGTTGAACGCCAGGTTGTGCTGGACACCGCCGGGAATGACGTCCTTCGCCTTTTCGAAGACCTCTTTGGAGGCTGTGCACTTTTCGTCGTAGTACCGCAGAACTTCATTCTCGTAGTAGTCGTCGTTGACCTCCCAGATCGGCTGGTCGGTCAGCGTCTTCAGTCTGCCGTTTACATCTGCGGGATCTTCCCAGCGTGTGATACCGTATTTGTCACCGTTGTTTACCATTCGATTACCTCCTTGGTGTGCTGTGGCCGGTTAACCGGCGGTTTTCCCGTACAGGACGAGGAACCGCTCTTTCATTTCATCTGCGTCAAACGGGATGCGCCATGTCAGGTAGTGGTTGACGAGTCCGTAATACAGACCTGTCCGGATCACGACCTGCTGTTCTTTTTCTTCGGGGCTCATCGATCCCAGATTATCGCGGATCCGTTCCTCAAAGCGTGCGATGGAATTGTCCGCCTGCCGGTTGAGGATGCTGTTGAAGATGAGCCGGATCGTGAGCAGGGGATAATTCGCTGTATCTTCGATCAGGCGCAGGAAGAGAGCCTTGATCAGCGGCTCGCCGCAAAGACCGCTCTCTTCGCAGTACCGCAGCAGATCGTCCATCTCCTGATCGACCAGGGCGATCAAAAGGTCGTTGACGGTCGAAAAGTAATTGAAGACAGTCGTGCGGGACATTCCCGCGCGGGCGGCGATGTCACTGAACGTGACGTTCCTGATCCCTTTCTCTTCGAACAGCCCTTTGGCTGCGTGCATGATGATCTGCCGGCTTCTTGCCCGTTTGCCGGTATAGGACTCTGTCATGGTGCCTCCTGTTTGTTTTTGTACTCTGATACAATTATCACACTTTTTAGAAAGAATAGCAACAAAAATATTGGAATCAGGTTCAATTTCCGGACAGAAAAAGACCTCCGCACCGCGGAGGTCTTGTTTTTCCGAATCAGAACAGTAAACGATCGTTCTTATTCTTTTTCCAGTTTGAAAACGATGCCGGAAATGTCGAGTGTCAGGACACCGTCTTCGAGAGTGCCGGACATGGTCTCGCCGTTGCTGGTGATCGTAACGGTGTCGCCGTCCTCTTCCCAGGTGCCTTCGCCGTCCGCTTCACCATTGGTGAGCGCCGTGACTTTGCCATCTTTTTCGAAGGTGATGGAGAAGGTCAGGCCGGCATCTTCCGGTGCCATCGTTACACCGTATGCCTCGATTTCAGTTGCATTCCAGGTGCCGACGAACTGGCTTTCGCTGCCGCCGCAGGCGACGAGCCCCAGAACAGCCGTCATCAGAAGCAGAACAACGAGGATCTTGGATACAGTTTTCTTCATGAGTGCGTTCCTTTCTATACTTGACTATTGATGACCGCTGACACGGATCATCATTCATTCCTTAACCATTTTATCGGTCCGGACAACACCTGTCAATCATGTGAAAGGCTATTGGCCTGCAGGAATCGCAAAGCTCTCGATGGTATCCCCGTACAGGACGCCGTACACATAGCCGTCGATGTACAGCGCGCGCCGGACGGAATCCGCTGTGCGGAACTGCTCTTCGATCTGCAGTTTGCCGTCTTTGGCGCTGAACACGAGGATGCCGTTTCTGCCTTTGTACTCATTGGTCTGCTCGTCATAGTTCCAGTTCTCATACGGTACAGCGTACCAGGCGGCATCGGGACCGACGAGGAGCGCTTTGTGATCGTACTGGACCTGGCTGTTCATCCCCTCGAAGGACTTGCTGTCGCTGACAGCCGGGGCGGCCGGGTCGTGGATATCGAACAGCGCCAGTTTCAATCCGTCGGTCGCTTCTCCCCATTCGTTCGTTTCGGTCGAAAATCCCAGCCCCAGCAGGTATTCGTCCGGCGTCGGCACGAGCAGGGTGGAGAAGCCGCTGATCTTGACATGTCCCTCGATCTCAGGATCGTACGGGTCGGACAGATCGATGATGAAAAGCGGGTCGGTCTGTTCATATGTGATGATATAGGCCTTGTCTTTAATGTAGCGGGCGGCTTCGATGTGCTCATCTTTGGCAAAATTGCGCAGGCTTCCGGTCAGCTGCATGTCCTCGTCGAAGAGGAACAGGTTGTTGACGTCCTGTCCGTTCTTCTGGGATGTGGTCGCGATCTTGAAGATGCCGCGGCTGTCGTCCATGGAGAACTGGTCATTGATGCTGCCGTTCACGATGGCGGTGCCGGCATACGATGGCGCATCCTGATCCAGAGACAGCTTGAGGACACGCGTCTTGCAGCTCATGTCCTGATAGGCGTAGGCGCTGACGACGTCGCCGGGGTAGAAGGTGGTCGTGATGTAGAGCGCTTTGCTGCTGCAGAAGATCTCTCCGGAACCGCCGAGAACGGCTTTGGTGGAAACGCTGTCCGCATCATCCGCCGTCTTTGATACGTCGATCGCGCCGACAACGGTGAAGGCAGGGGATGCCGCCTCCGGGAAATACCGGATATCCTCGATCGCGAGCGGCGACCATTTGCCGCCGTCTTCGGCGATGCAGGGGCAGCAGTGTCCTTTCTTATAAGTGTACATATAGTCGTTTGTGACCAGATACAGCATGTTTCCGTTCATCCGGGAGGTCAGACAGGTGCCGCTCTGCTCGTACTGGCGGATCTGCTCCGGCGCATTGCGGTCGGTGATGTCGAACACCGTCACGACGGTGGCCGCTCTGTCAAAGGGAGCCAGGAGGGAGAATCCGCTGTTATCGAGTTCGCCGAGTACGATCAGCCGGTCGCCGGTGATGTAAAGATCGCTGATAAACGTGCCGCACCGGTCGCCGCTGACGGAGGAGATCTTTTTGGTCTTGCCGTCTTTGACACCGACGATATTGATGCGGTTGTCAAAACTGGAAACGAAATAGATATACCGGCCGTCAGTCTTGATGATGTCCGCCTCGTCGATCCCTTCCACCTGCGTGTAGGTGCCGGAGTGGGCGGGGGCGCTGCCGCCGGTGTCTTCCGCTGTGGCAACGTCACCGTTTTTGGCTGCACCGGTCCCGCGGGCGGATTCTTCCGCGTCTTCCAAATAATAATCTTCGATCGGATAATACCCTTCGTCGGGGATCAGAGAAGCCATCAGACGGTCGAGTTCCTTGTAATCTTTGAGTGCCAGAAGGCCGAATTCATCGGCGCCGCTGTCCGCAAAGAGCACCGCGGGATCGATCGTGTCCGCTTCCTCCGGGACTGCAGCGGTCTCGGAAGTGCCGGCGGTGTCATTGGCGGGGGCGCCGGAGGGGCCGAAGATCTGTGCGGCGCCGATGCCGAGCACGAGGCAGAAGCAGGCTGCCAGCGCAAGGGCGGGTCGGAACCATCTGCGGCGGCGCGTGACCGTCGTGCGTTCCTGCGTGCCGGGGGCTGCGGTGTCCGGCGCGGGAGATTCCTGGGGGATGCCTTCCAGCATCGCGTAGACCGCTTCCTCATCGAGAGACGACGGCGCTTGAAGACCGTCCCGGTCGAACAGTTCTTTTATATTGTTATCGAAATTGGTATCGTTTTTCATGGCATTGCTCCTGTTGGTCCTGCGGACCGTCTTGTACGTCGGCAGACCGCCTTTTGTTCATCCTTCCAGCAAGGTGCGCAGTTTTTTGAAACTGCGCGACAGGGAGGACCGGACCGCACCGGGTGTGAGCCCTGTGATGTCCGCGATCTGCGCGCTCGTCAGCCCGCTGACGGCGGAGAGAAGCACGATCTCGCGTTCTTTTTCGCCGATGCGGCTGAGCGCTTCTTCGAGGATCAGATGGGTATCGGTATGGTCTTCGTGGCGGAGTTCCTCCAGCCCCCGGACGGAGAGATCATCTGTATCCGTCTCCTGCCGGCGGCTGATCTGAGACCGGATCTGTTTTGCGCAGCAGGCGGAGAGGATCCGGTAGGACCAGACAGGGAACGCATCCGGTTCCCGCAGTCCGGGGATCTGTTTCCAGAGCGCCAGAACGCACTCCGAGACCGCGTCTTCCGCATCGGCGGCATGCTGCAGCCGGTAGAAGGCATAGCGGTAGTACCGGTCTTTGTACAGACCGTACAGTTTGCAGAATGCCTCGCGGTCACCCATCTGTGCCTGTTTGACGAGTATCCGTTCCTCCATGGATCGTTCCTTTTCTTTCTGTACTGCTGTGGTGACGCCCGCCGGGCCCGGCAGGGCAGCGCTGCTGTGAACGATACGTTCATTACTATAGTATGCCAAAAGAGCCGGAGTGTTGCAGAAAAGACGGAAGTTTTTTGCGCAGTGCCACGTTTCATGGTAGAATGACGAAGGTTAAACTGGCGGGGAAGGCGCATTCGGCGGTTCTCTGCCGGCACAGGGAGGAAAACGATATGGCTGATCTGCTGGAGATGATCCTCAGAAGGAGAAGCGTCCGCAAGTATACCGGTGAGCCGGTGCCTGAAGAGGCGCTTGAGAAGGTGCTCAAGGCGGGACTTGCATCGGAGACATCCAGAAACACATACTGCTGGGAGTTCATTCTCGTCCGCGATAAAGAGATGCTGGCAAAGATGGCGCATTTCCGGCTGCACAGCGCGCTGATGCTCGAAGGCGCGGATGCGGCGGTCGTTGTCCTCGGCAATGAAGAAAAGACCGACGTGTGGACAGAAGACTGCAGTATCGCCATGGCGCACATGCATCTGATGGCGGATCAGCTCGGACTCGGCAGCTGCTGGATCCAGGGCCGCCTGCGCGAGTGTGAAGACGGCTCTATGAGCTCCGAGGAGTATCTGCGCGGACTGCTCGGATTCCCGCGGCACATGCGGCTGGAAGCGGTCCTGTCGCTGGGGATGCCCGTGGAGCATCCGGCGGCGCATACGGAGGAAGGACTTAAAAAGGAGAAGATCCACCGCGGCAGGTGGCAGGAGATCTATCGCGCCTGATACGGGCACATCCGCCCGGAACAGGCCAGAATATCAATCAGACAGCGAGGGAACATATGCTGACATTAAAAAACATTCAATGGACGGCGCCGGACGGCGGCGAGATCCTGAAAGGGATCGATTTCACCGTGGAGAGCGGCAAACTGACCGTCATCACAGGTCCAAACGGCAGCGGCAAGACGACGCTGGCCAAGGTCATCGCCGGTGTCGTGCACCAGACAGCGGGAGAGATCTGGATGGACGGCGAGAATATTTCGGATCTGGATATCACAGAGCGCGCCAAACTGGGCGTGGCGTACGGATTCCAGCAGCCGGTCCGGTTTAAAGGCCTGACCGTGCGGGATATGCTGGATCTGTCTGCTAAGGAAACGCTGCAGGAGCAGGCGATCTGCGGTCTGATGGATCAGGTCGGTCTGTGCACCAAGGACTACATCGACCGCGAGGTCAACGCGAGTCTGTCAGGCGGCGAGATCAAGCGTATCGAGATCGCGACGGTACTGGCGAGAAGCGATGCGAAGGTCATGGTCTTTGACGAGCCGGAAGCCGGTATCGACCTGTGGAGCTTCAACGGGCTGATCGACAGTTTTGAACGTCTTAAGAAAGAGAACGACAAAGCCCTGCTGGTCATCTCCCATCAGGAGAGACTGCTGTCTATCGCAGATGAGATCATCGTCATCCAGGACGGCAGAGTCCGCATCCAGGGGCCGACAGAGGAGATCATGCCGCAGCTGATGTATAACGAGCGGTCGTCTTCCTGCCCGATCGGCAAGGACCCCGAATGGCTGAAGGAATTCCAGCTCAAAAGAGCAGGTGCATAAGACGGAGAAGAACAGATGAGCGAGAACAAAGAAACAAAGGTCAGCAAGGTCGTGGAAGACCTGCTCAAAGCGATTTCAGACTACGACGGCAGCGGCGAATACGACGGCGCGTTCAATATCCGCGCGGACAGCCAGTGCGCGGGGAGAAAGTCCACCGAGCACGTGCGCATCGAGTCCAAAGAAGGCGGCAAGGGCCTGGACATTTATATCGATCCTTATACAAAGGGAGAGAAGATCTATATCCCGGCCTGCATCTCCAGAAGCCATGTCGACGACCTGGTCTACAATGATTTCCATGTCGGCGAAGGTGCGGATGTTGTGATCGTCGCGGGCTGCGGCGTGCACACGGACGGTGAGGATGACTCCCGCCACAACGGCATCCACAACTTCATGCTGGATAAGAATGCGAAAGTCCTCTATCAGGAAAAGCACATCGGCACCGGGGAAGGGACGGGCAAGCGCGTCATCGATCCCGTGACGGAAGTGCACCTCGGCGAAGGTGCGGAGCTCACCATGGAGACCTCTCAGATCGGCGGTGTGGACAACACGGACAGAAAGACCTGGGGCGATCTCAAGGACAATGCTAAGCTGGTCATCAAGGAATCGATCATGACCGAAGGCAGCCAGTACGCGAAGACCGACTTCGAAATCGCGCTGAACGGTGAGGACAGCGCCGTAGATCTGGTCTCCCGTTCGGTGGCCAAGGACCATTCCTATCAGGAATACCGCTCCAAGATCAACGGCAACAACCGCTGCACCGGACACTCCGAGTGCGACGCCATCCTGGTTGGCAACGGCAAGGTCAACGCGGCGCCGGAACTGCTGGCAGCGGATCTCGACGCTTCCCTCATCCACGAGGCGGCGATCGGCAAAGTGGCCGGTGAGCAGATCCTCAAACTGCGCAGCCTTGGCCTGACCGAAGAGGAAGCCGAGCGCAAGATCATCGAAGGATTCCTGCGCGGATAGGAATACACAGACAGCGGCTGTCAGCCAATCGCTCTCGAGCATCTGTGCTCGCAGCACTCGCAACGATGCTCTCGAGCTGGATCGTCTGCGCCGCTGCAATGCGATTCCTGTCACGCGTACTGTACATTCGATGCGCCTTGTGATACAATACGCACGAACGAGTCATCAAGCGGTGCATGCCGCAGTAAGATATGGAGGATAACTATGAAGAGGATCAAGACGATCAACACGAGAAACCTGAGCGAAGATCTGAAGAAGGCCGGCTGCGGCGAGTGCCAGACATCCTGCCAGTCCGCCAGCAAGACTTCCTGCAGCGTCGCAAACCAGCGCTGCGAGCAGAAGAAATAAGTAAACCGCTGACAGGTAATACGGATTGTCGCCGCAAGGCGGCAATTTTCGTGTCTGCAATTATTTGCGGCAGCGGGAATGCTGTCCGCACGGAACGGAGCAAACATCTACATGGTACATCTTTACGAACTGAACGGTTATCAGATCGCGATCGACCAGAACAGCGGCTGTGTGCACGCGCTGGATCCGGCGACGTATGCGGTCCTCTCGCACTTTGACGAGCGGGGGGATTTTGACGAGTCGGCGCGCGGCAGCCTGATCCGTGAACAGGCGCTCACCGAAGCGGAACTCGATGAGATCCTGGAGGAGATCGGCGAACTCAAAAAGAGCGGGCAGCTGTTCTCGGAAGACCTGTTCAAACCGCTTGCGCAGGGCTTCAAGCAGCGGCAGTCGGTCCTGAAGGCGATGTGCCTGCATGTGGCGCACGCCTGCAATATGGACTGTGAATACTGCTTTGCCGGCAAGGGCGAATACCACGGCAAGGCGGGTCTGATGTCTTTGGAGACCGGCAAAAAAGCGATCGACTTCCTGGTGGCCAATTCGCCCGGACGGCGCAACCTTGAAGTGGATTTCTTCGGCGGGGAGCCGCTGCTCAACTGGGATGTCTGCAAGGAACTCGTCCGCTACGGACGTTCTCTGGAAGCATCGACCGGGAAAAACTTCCGGTTCACGCTGACCACGAACGGCATCCTGGTGGATCAGGATGTGATCGACTTCTGCAATCAGGAAATGGGCAACGTCGTCCTGTCGCTGGACGGCTGCCGCGAGACGAACGACCGGATGCGGCACCTGAAAGGCGCGGAACGCGACGGCAGTGCGTACGAAAAGATCGTGCCGAAGTTCAAGGCGTTCGCGGATGCCAGAGGACAGAAGGACTACTATATGCGCGGGACGTACACGCAGTACGATCTGCGTTTCTCCGACGAGATCCTGCATATGGCGGACCTGGGGTTCAAAGAACTCTCGATGGAGCCGGTGGTCGCGCCGATGAGCGCACCGTATGCGCTGCATGAAGGGGATGCGGATGTGCTCTGTGAAGAGTACGAAAAACTGGCTGTCGCCATGCTTGAAAGAAGGCGGGAAGGGCGGCCGTTCAACTTCTACCATTACGATATCGACCTGATGGGCGGTCCGTGCATTTCGAAACGCATCTCCGGATGCGGCGTCGGCACGGAGTACGTGGCGGTCACCCCGGAAGGGGATCTGTATCCGTGCCACCAGTTTGTCGGGGAAGAGCGGTTCCGCCTCGGCACGCTCGACACCGGCATCACCAACCCGGCGGTGCATGAGGAGTTCACCGGCTGTAACGTGTACTCGCACAAAGAATGCGAGGACTGCTTTGCCAGACTGTATTGCAGCGGCGGCTGCGCAGCGAACGCGTATCACACGACCGGCACCGTCACAGGTGTCTACGAACTCGGGTGCGTGCTGCACAGAAAACGCATCGAGTGCGCGGTCATGATGAAGGTCGCGGAGGCGATGGAGGCGGAAGAGTAGCGCCTCGGACAGATAATAGAAAATACAAAAGAGACCCGGTGGATAGGCCGGGTCTTTTCTTTTAGCTATTTGTGCCGGGTATCAGCGTGGCGGATCAGCCGCACTTGCTGAAACCGCAGTTGCGGCAGATGACGCAGCCGCCTTCGTGTTCAACGGGACCGCCGCACTCGGGGCAGACATGGATCTCGGCAGAGTTCGCCGGGATGCGGTCTTCTTCCTTGGTGGCGGCTTTCTGATGTGTCTGCACGGGTTCTACTTCAAAGCTTTCCGGTTTGCCGTTGAGCTGCTCGGGGGTCGCTTTGTTCTGCTCGATATACTTCGATACCTTCATGAGCACCTTGGCAATGGCATCCGGGCAGGATGTGCAGTTGAGACCCTGCTGACGGATGGTGGACGGGCAGCGGATGCCCTTCAGCTGATCGTAGACTTCCTGCACGGAGATGCCGCTTCTGAGCGCGATGGACGCAAGACGCGCGGTCGCTTCGCTCTGGCTCGGGCAGCCGCCGGCTTTGCCGGTGCTGGTGAAGACTTCACAGATGCCGTGCTCGTCGTAGTTGGTGGTGATGTACAGGCTGCCGCAGCCGATGCGCATCTTCTCAGTGAAACCCTGGGTCACATTGCTGCGCTGGCGCGGTTTGATGTGGCCGTAGACCTGTCCCTGCGGGGCGGAAGCCGCCGCCTCGGGCGATTCTTCCTTGCCCTTCACGCTGCCGATGTTCAGGACCTGCATGTCGCGGCTGCCGTCGCGGTAGATCGTGACGCCTTTGAGGCCTTCCTTATAGGCGAGCTTGTAGACTTCGGCGACGTCGTCTCTGGTCGCGCTGTTCGAGAAGTTGACCGTCTTGGAAACGGCGTTGTCCGTGTGGCGCTGGAAGGCTGCCTGCATTTTGACGTGATCGATCGGGTCGATGTCGTGCGCGCAGACGAAGACGCGGCGGATCTCTTCGGGGACTTCTTCGCAGTGGGCGATGGTGCCTTCTTTGACGATCCTGCGCATCAGTTCTTCGCTGTAGACACCGGCTTCCTGCAGTTTTTTCAGCAGGATCGGGTTGGTCTCGACGAGTTCGGTCCCGTCCATGACGTTGCGGATGTACGCATAGGCGAAGATGGGTTCGACGCCGGAGGAGCAGCCGCCGATGATCGACAGGGTGCCGGTCGGAGCGATCGTCGTGACGGTGCCGTTGCGCAGCGGCGCTTTGTGCGCGTAGATGCTGCTGGAGAACAGCGGGAACGGACCGCGGCGCTGGGCCAGTTTCTGACTGGCCGCGTGACCGGTGTTGTTGATGAACGCCATGATCTTGTCTGCCAGCTCAACGCCTTCTTCCGAGTTGTACGGAATGTTCAGCATGAGGAGCATGTCCGCGAATCCCATGACGCCGAGTCCGATCTTGCGGGTGGCCTTGGTGGTCTCATCGATGATGTCGAGCGGGTAGTTGTTGATCTCGATGACGTTGTCGAGGAAATGCACGGCTTCGTCGACCGTGGTCTTCAGCAGATCGTAGTCGACCGCATAGCCGTCCGGCGTTTCCTTGAGCATTCTGGTGAGGTTGATGGAACCGAGGTTGCAGCTCTCGTACGGCAGCAGGGGCTGCTCGCCGCAGGGGTTGGTGCTCTCGATCTCGCCCTGTGCGGGAACGACGTTGTCGCGGTTGAGACGGTCGAGGAAGATGATGCCCGGCTCGCCGTTGGACCAGGCGGCGTCGACGATCGTGTCGAAGACCTCCTTCGCGTTCAGATGGCCGACCGTGTCCCCGGTCTTCGGGTCGATCAGATCGTAGTCGTTGCCGCGCTCCACCGCTTCCATGAAGGTCTCGGTCAGACCGACGGAAATATTGAAGTTGTTGATGTCATTGTTGTCCTGCTTGCAGCGGATGAACTCCATGATATCCGGATGGTCGATACGCAGGATGCCCATGTTGGCGCCGCGTCTGGTGCCGCCTTGTTTGACAGCTTCGGTCGCGGTGTTGAAGACCTTCATGAAGCTGACCGGGCCGCTGGCGACACCGCCCGTGGAGCGGACGGTCGCACCTTTCTGGCGCAGGCGGGAGAACGCGAAGCCGGTGCCGCCGCCGGACTTGTGGATCAGGGCGGCGTTCTTGACGGCGTCGAAGATCTCCTCCATGCTGTCGCCGACAGGCAGGACGAAGCATGCGGACAGCTGCCCGAGCGGACGGCCCGCGTTCATGAGCGTGGGGGAGTTGGGAAGGAACCGCAGACTGGTCATGAGTTCGAAGAACTCGTCGCTGAGCGCGTTCACATCCGCCATGCCGTCGAATTTGCGGTCTGCTCTTGCTACTGCGTCCGAAACGCGGCGGAACATTCCTTCGAGGTCTTCCGTCACATTGCCGTTCTCGTCTTTGCCGAGATATCTGCGGGTCAGTACTTCCCGCGCGTTCTTTCCGATGTCGCTGATCGCCATTGTTCAAGCTCCTTTAATATATAGAATTGATTGTGATTTCAGTGCGCCGCCAAAGAGGACGGCGCAGTATAGCCTTATTGGGTACAAATCGCATTATAGCACTATATATAGTGTTGTTCAAGCATAAAAAGCACGATATATTGTTAACAATTGATGGGCTATTATTTCTGCTAAAACCTGCATTTTTCTGACAATTAATAGTGGACAAGTGCGCGCAACAGGTTTATAATAACGCAGTAATAGTTTTTCAACTACGTGCACGGAAATAAGAATTTTTGAGGAAACGGCGAAGGACGTTAGTATCTCCTTCACTCCCATCGGGAAAGCCGGCCTCGTTTTTTATTTCCGGGCGCTTTTTGTTTTGCGGGATCGTTGCAGGAATGTGTCTGGAAAGGAAGGTGCAGGAAATGAAGAAATATGTATTCGTGACAGGCGGCGTGGTGTCCGGGCTCGGCAAGGGCATCACGGCGGCTTCCCTTGGAAGGCTGCTGAAAAGCCGCGGGCTGAAGGTCGCGGCGCAGAAACTGGATCCGTACGTGAATGTCGATCCGGGGACGATGAGTCCCTATCAGCACGGCGAAGTGTATGTGACGGAAGACGGCGCGGAGACGGACCTCGACCTCGGGCACTATGAGCGATTCATCGATGAGGACCTCAACAAATACTCCAACATCACCACCGGCAAGGTCTACTGGGAGGTCCTGAACAAGGAACGGCGCGGCGATTATCTGGGCAGCACGGTCCAGATCATCCCGCACATCACCAACGAGATCAAAGATTTCATCTACCGGGTCGGGGAGAAGACCGACGCGGAGGTCATCATCACCGAGATCGGCGGGACGACGGGCGATATCGAGTCCAGACCGTTCATCGAGGCGATCCGGCAGGTCGCGATCGAAAAAGGCAGGGAGAACTGCCTGTTCATCCATGTGACGCTGGTGCCGTACATCAAGAGTTCAGGCGAGCACAAGTCCAAGCCGACGCAGCATTCGGTCAAGGAACTGCAGGGCATGGGCATTTCACCTGATATCATCGTCCTGCGCGCGGACGAACCGATCGAGCGGGACGTCATCGACAAGATCGCGATGTTCTGCAACGTCAAGCCGGACTGCGTGATCGAGAACTATACGGTCCCGGTTCTCTACGAAGCGCCGCTGATGTTGGAAAACAGCAACTTTTCAACCATCGCGGCGAGGGAACTCGGGCTGTCGCTGCCCCCGGGCAATATCGGTGAATGGCGGGAGATGGTCGAGCGGATCAAAGCCTTGTCCGGCGAGGTGACGATCGGGCTCGTCGGCAAGTATGTCAAACTGCATGACGCGTATCTGTCGGTCGCGGAAGCGCTGCGCCACGGTGGCTATGCCAACGGCTGCAAAGTAAAGATCAAGTGGATCGAGGCGGAGGAGGTGACGCCTGCCGCCGCGGGATCGCTTCTCGGGGACGTCGACGGCATCCTGGTGCCGGGCGGATTCGGCGACCGCGGCATCGCCGGCAAGATGGAGGCGGCAAAGTATGCGCGGGAACACAATGTGCCGTATCTGGGGATCTGCCTGGGACTGCAGACGGCGGTCATGGAATACGCGCGTGATGTCTGCGGGATCAAAGATGCGAACTCCGGCGAGTTCGACGAAAACTGCCCGCACAAGGTCATCGATTTCATGCCGGATCAGAACGGCAACATGCCCAAAGGCGGCACGATGCGGCTGGGAGCCTATCCGTGCCTTGTCAGAGAAGGGACGCTCCTTGCGGACATCTACCGGGAGACACTGCAGCCGGCGGTGCCGGAGGATCTTCCGGAGCAGCAGTATCCGGTGCCCGGTCCTTTCGCGGGGCTCATCGCGGAACGGCACCGCCACCGGTACGAGGTGAACAATGATTTCCGGCAGCAGCTGACTGACGCCGGCCTGACCGTGGCGGGGACATCTCCGGACGGCCGGCTGGTTGAGGTCATCGAACTGCCGGCGCAGGATTTCTTCATCGGTGTGCAGTTCCATCCGGAGTTCAAGAGCCGGCCGAACAAGCCGCATCCGCTGTTCGCGGCGTTCATCCGGGCGGCCTGCCGGATGCGGGAAGGCTGACAGGGGCGGTGCGGTCTGTGACAGATGTGTGAAACTTGGACTTTTCAGCGGCGGTCGGTTGCGAAGACAGGGCGATTCCTATATAATACTTATCTGACAAAGTCCGCACATGAGCGGCACACACCAATACAGAGAACAGTCATCGCACTAACAATAGAGAGGGAACGAAATGGGTTTTTCTGAAGAGATCGGCATCGACCTGGGAACAGCGAACGTGCTGGTATATACAAAAGGGAAGGGCATCGTCCTGCAGGAGCCGTCGGTCGTCGCGGTAGACGAGGAGACCAACGAGATCCTGGCGGTCGGTTCCGAGGCGAAGGATATGCTCGGCCGTACTCCGGCCAACATCATCGCGATCCGTCCGCTGCGTGACGGCGTCGTTTCGGACTATCTGGTCACGGAGATGATGCTCAAGTATTTCATCAAGAAGACCGTCGGCGCGGGCAAGTTCTTCCGCCCCCGCATCATGGTCTGTGTACCTTCGGGTGTCACGGAAGTCGAAAAGCGTGCGGTCCGCGAGGCAGCGACCCAGGCAGGCGGCAAGGACGTGTTCCTGATGGAGGAGCCCATCGCGGCTGCCATCGGCGCGGGGCTTGACATCACGCGTCCGGAAGGCGTCATGGTCATCGATATCGGCGGCGGCACCTCCGACATCGCTGTCATCGCTCTCGGCGGCATCATCGCGAACACCTCGCTGAAGGT
>JAILFI010000093.1 GCA_024697655.1 Clostridiales bacterium | reverse complement strand
TTTTATCTGGACCGCTGATCCCGGCCCGCTGCACATCATCAGCCGGACGCCTTTGCGCAGCCGGCACAGCGTGTCTGACTTTGCAATTTCAATGTCTGTCACCTGCGGAGCAATTGGCGCCGCGGGTGCTTTATTTGTCTTTAAATAATTTTTATTAAACATTTTGTAAATTATACTTGACATTATGTCGCGGCAGTTCTATATTTACCTCAAGAAGAGATGCGCAACCTCTCCAATAGCATGCAACTGATACGCAAGCGGATTCTGTCCGGTCAGCAAGCTGACGGACTGATCCTGGAAAGGAGTTTCAAAATGTTCAAATCAATCGGTCTTGTTGTCGGTATCCTCCTCGGCCTGCTCCTGGTCGTCCTCTTTAGTAAGTTCGCTAACAAAGACAACGCCGTCAAATCCAAATACGACGAGCGGCAGGAAATCGTCCGCGGAAAGGCTTACCGCTATGCTTTTTACTCGGTCATGATCTATGAAGCGCTGATGCTTGTACTGGAGATCGGACAGATCGCACTGCCGCTGCCCTCCTATATCCTCCACTTCACAGGCATCATCGTCGGCTGCATCGTACTTGCCGGCTACTGCATCTGGAAAGACGTCTACTGGGGGCTCAACAACAACCGCAAGCGTTACGCCATCATCTTCCTGGCATGCGCGGCACTCAATGCGATCCCGGTGGCGGCCTCGATCGCCGGCAGCGACTCGTTCGGGGAAGCCTGGCTCAATGTGATCGTGCTGGTCATGATGGCGGTCATCGGCATCGAACTGCTGATCAAAGAAGCGATGGACAGACGGGAGGCGGAATAAATGAAGAATTTAAGACTCAAAGCCGCCCGCGCAGCCAAAGATCTGTCGCAGGCGCAGCTCGCAGAGATCTGCGGTGTCTCCAGGCAAACCATCAACGCCATTGAAAAAGGCGATTATAACCCGACCATCAACCTGTGCATTGCGATCTGCAAAGCACTCGGCAAAACGCTCGACGAACTGTTTTGGGAATGAGTGGTTTGCTGCAGACCTTCCATGGTACAATGTTGAATAGTAAAGATTACTATTCAATGTGAATAAGCGAGAAAGAAGGTGTACACATGGAAAGAAAACTCTTCGGGAACCTGCTGAAAGGTCCGTTCATCGATGTTCCCGCCCCGCCCATGAAACGGCGGATCTTCTACGGGGACAGCGTCATGGCCGGCACGAATGTGATCCCTGAAGGGACCCTCGTCCCGCGGCACAGTCATCCGGAAGAGCAGATCAGTTACATCATTTCCGGCACCTGCCGCATCACGACCTGGACCGATGAGACCGGGAAAGCGGCAGGCGATATCCCGCACACCGTTGAAGCCGGCCCCGGCGACATCGCCTGGTTCCCCTCGAATGCGGATCACGAGATCCTGATGCACGAAGAATGCAACATCATGGACATCTTCGACATCGTGCGCGAAAGCTGGATCAAAGAGGCCGAGGAACAGGGACTATAGGAAAAGAAAAAGAGCGGCTGGCTGACAGCCGCTCTTATTTGTTTTCTATAGCATTCTTCCCACAAGTGTAGTAGAATGAGGGTTAGCGATGGCCCTCATTTTTCTTGCAGATCGCCGGCAAAAGCGATTCTTTGAAATAGAGCGCCAGCGTATCACTTATCGGATCTGCTGGTTGCAGATAAAGAAGCCCCGGACAGCACGGGGCGTAAAGGGTCCTGCCGGTTGCAGGCCCAAAGGAGGCTTATTTATGGAAAGACAAGCATTTTTAGACGTTTACCGTCACTCCCTCTCGCACATCCTGGCCAAGGCGGTCATCGAGATCTACGGGAAAGAAAACGTACAGTATGCCATCGGACCGCAGATCGCGGACGGCTTCTACTACGATTTTCTGATCCCCGAGGCGATCACCAAGGAAGACTGCGATAAGATCGAGGCCAAGATGAGAGAGATCATGAAGAGAAAGGAGCCCTGGACCCGCAAGGAAGTGAGCCGGGACGAGGCGCTGGAACTCTTCAAGGATCAGAAGTTCAAGACCGAACTGATCCAGGATCTCCCGGAGGACGAACTGATCACGATCTACTGGACCGGCGATGATTTCGTGGATCTTTGCCGCGGCCCGCACGTAGATAATTCGCAGGAGCTGCTCAGCGCAGCCTTCCAGATCAAGTCCGTCAGCGGTTCCTACTGGAGAGGCGACGAAAACCGTGAGCAGCTGCAGCGTGTTTACGTCTATGCGTTCCCTGACAAAAAGGAACTCAAAGCACACATCCAGATGATCCAGGAAGCGATGGAACGCGACCACAAGAAGCTCGGGCCGCAGCTCGACTTGTTCTTCTTCGATCCGACCGCGCCCGGCATGCCCTACTGGCTCCCCCGCGGCTGGAATGTGTTCAACGCCCTGCTCGACTTCTGGCGCCGTCTGCACTACAAGAACGGCTACCAGGAGATCAGCGCGCCGGTCATCAACGCCCAGCAGCTCTGGGTCACCAGCGGTCACTGGGACCACTACCAGAACAACATGTTCATCGTGCCGTCCGGCGACGATCTGTACGCTATCAAGCCGATGAACTGCCCGAATGCCATCAAGGCGTATGCGAGCCGTCCGCGCAGCTATAAAGAACTGCCGCTGCGGTTTGCGGAGACCGACATCATCCACCGCAAGGAAAAATCCGGTGAGCTCAACGGCCTCTTCCGCGTCCAGGAATTCCACCAGGACGACGACCACACCTTCCTCATGCAGGAACAGATCGGTGAAGAAATCGAAGCAATCATGGATCTGGCAGGCCTCATCTACGATACCTTCGGCCTGACCTACAAGGCGGAGCTGTCGACCCGCCCGGACGACTTCATGGGCGACATCAACGACTGGAACGACGCCGAGGCTGCTCTGAAGGAGATCCTCGACAAGAAGTACGGCGAAGGCGGCTACGAGATCAACGAAGGCGACGGCGCTTTCTACGGTCCGAAGATCGACCTGTCCATGAAGGACGCGCTCGGCCGCGAATGGCAGATGGGCACCATCCAGCTCGACTTCCAGCTCCCGCAGAACTTCGACCTCAAGTACGTGGCGCACGACGGTTCGTTCAAGCAGCCGGTCCTGATCCACAGAGCGCTGTTCGGCAGCATGGAGCGGTTCATCGGTATCCTCATCGAGAACTTCAAGGGGTCCTTCCCCTTCTGGCTGGCTCCGATGCAGGTCGG
>JAILFI010000089.1 GCA_024697655.1 Clostridiales bacterium | reverse complement strand
TGCATCCGCACAGAAAAAGGAGTATCTTACAGAAGGACGCGTGATGCGCCCTGACAAATCTATATCGAACCATAAAGAGTGCGCGAGAGACAAGCTCGATGACCGCACAGCAACCTGCCCATAGGGCAAGGTGCTAAAGCTTGAACGATGGTAGCGGTCTTACATGGAAAACAGACAGCCCATCGTAACGATGGGCTTTTTCATATGGACGGATCTGCGTGCGCGGATCTTGCTGCTCTTTATTGCATGCCGGCGGAAGCCGGGAAAGGAGCAGCAAAATGAAGTGCAAAGAAATCAAGGCATCGATGAGAGCGGAGAGTCGCACCCTAAGTGTGGTCGTGCACGTGCCGCATGCCGCGGTGGAGATGCCGGAAAAATGGCGGGAGAAGATCCTCCTCGATGAGGAATCGCTCCGTCTGGAATCGATCCGCATGACAGACTGGTACACAGATGATCTGTTTGAGAGGGGGCCGGATTTCCGATACGTTCGTGCACCGTATTCAAGACTCTTCTGTGACATGGAACGGTTCCGCGATCCGGCGCAGGAGGGTATGACTGCAAAAGGTATGTGGATCTGTTATGAGAAAACAGCAGATGGCTTGCCGCTGAAGAGTGTGGATGCAACGCATATCGAAGAGGTGCTGATGGTCTACGACCGGCATCATGCGGCGCTGACAAAGGCATGTGAAGCAGCTCTCAACGCAGCGGCGGGTAGCGGGGATGTGAGAATGCTTCTGATCGATGCGCATTCTTTCCCTTCTGCGCCGCTGCCGTATGAACTGTCCGGAAAAGCACCCGGTGCGGCACAAGAGCGGCCGGACTTCTGTCTTGGGACCGATCCGGTCCATACGCCGCTGGCGTTGGCTGAGACGGCGAAGCGATTCCTCGAGGAGAGAGGGTATTCGGTCGCTTTCAACACACCGTTCGCAGGTGTGCTGGTCCCCATGGCTTACTACCGTAAAGAACCACGGCTCCTGGCGCTGATGATCGAAGTGAACCGGGCGCTGTACATCGATGAACGGACAGCGGCAAAACTGCCGGATGAGCTGGACAGCAGGCGAGGATACGAACGGACAAAGCGCGTGGTGCGGGCTCTGTTGGAAGAACTGCGTCAGTGTAGTTGGCAGTCGATTTAGTTGACATATACCCCTATGGGGTATATTATGAAGCCGCTAAGGAGAATCCCCACCCGGCACAGGCGCAAGTTATCGCCCTGCCTGCACGGTGGGTATAAAAGGTTATGGATAATCAGAACGTAAACAGCGGGGCGGCGTGTTGCTGCTGCCAGACCACAGATGCAGACGGCAATGTGCGCACCAAGCACCGCTCGGAAGAGGAATACCACAAGCTGATGAACCGGCTGAAGAGGATCGAAGGCCAGGTGCAGGGCATCGAGCGCATGCTGGAAAACGAAGCGTACTGCCCGGACATCCTGATTCAGGTGTCGGCGGTCAATGCGGCGCTCAACGGTTTTAATAAGGAATTGCTGGCCAGCCATCTGCGCTCGTGTGTCGTGTCAGACATCAAGAGCGAAGATCAGGCGGTGCAGGAAGGGGCGGTCGACGAACTGGTCGAGCTGCTCCGCAAGCTGATGAAGTAGCGGCGTTTTCATGCGCCAAGAAGGCATATTCATGGATCAGTACACAGTTTCAGGAATGAGCTGCGCGGCGTGCAGCGCGCGTGTGGAGAAGGCGGTCTCGAAGGTGCCGGGGGTGACCTCGTGCGCGGTGAGTCTTTTGACCAACTCCATGGGCGTGGAGGGCACGGCGAGCGCGGCGGACATCATCCAAGCGGTCGAAGACGCGGGATACGTAGCGGAAGCGCGCGGCGGAAATGCGGTGGGCGGATCTCCGCATGCCCCTGGTGCGGCAGACGGTAGAGCGGCTGCGGCGAGGCTCCGCGAGCAGGAGGAAGCGCTCCGCGACACGGAAACGCCGAAGCTGAAAAAGCGGTTGCTCGCATCGCTGTGCCTGCTTGTCGTTCTCATGTACTTCTCCATGGGGCACATGATGTTCGGGTGGCCGGTCCCGGCGCTCTTCGAGAACCACGTGGCGCTGGCGCTCTTTGAGATGCTGATCGCCATCCTCGTCATGACCATCAATGGCAAGTTCTTCACGAGCGGCTTCAAGAGCCTCATGCACGGCGCACCGAATATGGACACGCTCGTGGCGCTTGGCTCAGCGGCTTCGTTCGGGTACTCCCTGGTCGAACTGTTCCTCATGATCGATGCGATGGGCAAGGGGGACAGCGAAACGGTCCACCGGTTCTCGATGGATCTGTATTTTGAAGCGGCGGCGATGATCCCGACGCTGATCACGGTAGGCAAACTCCTCGAGGCGATGTCCAAGGGGAGGACGACGGATGCACTCAAAGGGCTCATGCAGCTCGCGCCGAAGACGGCGGTCGTGCTGCGGGACGGGGCCGAGGTCGAAGTATCTATTGAAGAGGTCATGACCGGCGACCTGTTCGTCGTGCGCCCGGGAGAGAATATTCCGGTGGACGGCGTGGTCGTCGATGGGGAGAGCGCTATCAACGAGGCGGCCTTGACAGGAGAATCGATTCCTGTCGATAAAGCCCCCGGCGATTCCGTACAGGCTGCAACGGTCAATCAGAGCGGATTCCTCACCTGCCGGGCGACCCGCGTTGGGGAAGACACGACGCTCGCGCAGATCATCAAAATGGTCAGCGATGCGGCGGCGACCAAGGCGCCTCTTGCGAGGATCGCAGACAAAGTTTCGGCGGTCTTCGTCCCGACGGTCATCGGCCTTGCCATTCTTACAACGGTCATCTGGATGCTGCTCGACAGAGAATTCGGCTTCGCGTTCGCGCGCGGCGTCAGCGTACTCGTCATCAGCTGCCCCTGCGCGCTCGGCCTTGCAACGCCGGTCGCCATCATGGTCGGCAGCGGCATGGGGGCGAAGAACGGCATCCTGTATAAAACGGCGCAGTCTCTGGAAGAGACCGGGCGTGTGGACATCGTGGCGCTGGACAAGACCGGCACGA
>JAILFI010000084.1 GCA_024697655.1 Clostridiales bacterium | reverse complement strand
TGTCGCGGTAGACGGCGCTCGATGCGAGAAGCTGTTCGTGGGTGCCGACAGCAGCGACGGCGCCGTTCTCAAAGACGGCGATCCGGTCTGCCTGCCTTGCGGTCGCGATGCGCTGGGCGATGACGATCTTCGTCAGGCCGGGGTAATTCTCGGCAAGGGCTTTGTACAGCGCGGCTTCTGTGGCGAGATCGAGCGCGCTCGTGCTGTCGTCGAAGATCAGGATCTCCGCGTTCTTGAGCAGGGCTCTGGCGATGGAAACGCGTTGCCGCTGGCCGCCGGAGAGGCTCATGCCGCTCTCCGCGACGGCGGTGTCGTAGCCGTCCGGCTGTTCGAGGATGAAGTTTTCAGCCTGCGCTGTCTGTGCGGCTTTGCGGATCTCTTCCTCCGAGGCATCCGGCCGGCCGATGGTGATGTTGTCTTTGATGGTCGTCGAGAACAGTTCGTTCTTCTGCGTGACGAAGGAGATCTTGCCGCGCAGGGTCTTCAGTGTGTAATCGCGCACGTCGACGCCGTCCACTTCGACGGTGCCTTCCGTCGCGTCGTAAAACCGCGGGATCAGGTTGACGAGGCTGGTCTTGCCGCAGCCGGTCGCGCCGATGACGGCGACCGTTTCGCCGGGCTCGATGGTGAGGTCGACGTGGTGCAGGACCTCGATGGGGGAGCCGGGGTCGGCGCCGGAAGCCGGATAGGTGAAGGAGACGTTCTTAAAGGCGACGCTGCCGCGGGGGACACGGTCTGTTCCGGGCTGCGGGCTGTCCGCCGCGCCGCTGTCTGTCGTGCCTTTGTCCGCGTACATCGCGAGGAGCGATTCCTCGGTCACGATCCCGTCTTCCAGCACGTTCTCCGCGTCCAGCACCTGCCGGATGCGCTTCGCGGAAGCGCTGCCGCGGGCGAGTGTCTGGAAGATCATGGCCAGCATCATCATGCCGTTCAGGATCTGCGAAATGTAGGTGACCGCGGCCATGACTTCGCCGGGCTGCATGCCGCCTGCCTGGACCTGGATCGCGCCGATCCAGATGAGGGCGACGGTCGCCAGGTTGAGGATGATGTTCATGATGGGCCGGAGGAACGACATCAGGATCAGGACTTTGAGCTGGGTGTCCACGAGGGCGGTGTTGGCCGTCTCAAAGCGCGCGGACTCTCTGTCCTCCTGGATGAACGCTTTGACGACGCGCGTGCCGCCGATGTTCTCCCGGATGACGCCGTTGAGGTCGTCGAGCCGCCCCTGCAGGAGCGTGAAGAGCGGGTTGGTTTTCCAGAGGATGAAGCCGATGTCGAGCAGGACGAGCGGGAAGGCGCAGGCGATGATCACGAGGAAGTGCACGTTGAGCGACATGAGCGTGACCGTGCCGACGACCATGAACATCAGGCACCGGATAAAGCCGCGCACGAGCTGCTGCACGAGCCGTTCCAACTGGGACACGTCGTTGGTGACGCGGGTGATCAGCGAGCCGGTCGTGAAAGCGTCGGTCTGCTCAAAAGCCAGGTGCATGATCCGGTCGAAGCACTTCTTGCGGATGGTGTTGCCGAAGTTCTGGCTGCACAGGTTGGCCATGGTGCCGCTGAGCATGCCGAACAGACCGCCCGCGAGGACGATCAGGATCATTCGTATGCCGACGGTGCGGATCAGGGCCAGGTCCGGTGTGCCGTCACCGGAGAGACCGAGGATGCCGTTGTCGACGATGTCGGCCATCAGTTTCGGCTGGATCATATCGACGGTGACCTCGGCGATCATGAAGGCCGCCGCAAGGACCGCGAAGATCCAGTACTTGCGCATGTATCTGAGCATATAGCGATTCCTTCTGCTGCGAAGGCGCGGTTTCATATCATGCAGCCTTGCAGTCAGTCACATTTCTTACAGCAATATGATACAAAAAAACCGTTTCTTTTGGAATCGCAAATTCCTGCAAACAGGCTCCGGAAGTAATGATCTTCGACAGGCGACATTCGGTCCAGCCGCTCTTGCGGAAGCAGTCATCAAAGAAGAAGACGGCAGCAATCCGGAAGTATGGGCTGCAGCTATCCGAAATGGGAATAAATGCAAGATAGCGCGCTGCTTTGCCACATTCGCCCTTTTTTATCGTGAATGTGGAGACTTTTTCAACGGTTTTGGAGAATCGAAGATGCTCGAGACGGAAAACTGACTCGGTATGGCTTGGAATCGTTGAAAATATCTCCACATTTGCATTAAAAAAGAGGAAAAGTGGATGTAAGGGTTAGAGATCGTGATGAGGGATGAATAAGTGGAACGGAAGCAGCCCGGCAACGCACCGGAGGTGGTTCTTTGGGTACGCTGTTGCTTTTTTGGATCATTGCGGTATACTGTGGTTAGCATATGCTAACTAAAGGAAAGAAGATGAACTGATCTGAGGGAATAGATATGAATTGGCAAGTATGGCAGGGGATCCTGATCCCCTTTGCGGGCACGGCGCTCGGAGCGGCCTGTGTCTGCTTTATGAAAGGGCAGCTGCGGCAGACCACGCAGCGCATCCTGGCCGGATTTGCGGCCGGCGTCATGGTGGCGGCATCCGTCTGGAGTCTTTTGATCCCGTCGATGGAAAAGGCCGCATCGATGGGACGTTGGGCATTCGTGCCGGCGGCTGCGGGGTTCTGGGCGGGCGTGCTGTTCCTGCTGTTTCTGGACAGCGTCGTTCCGCACCTGCATTTCGCGAGCAACGAACTGGAAGGGGCGAAGGGCGCCCGCGCGCATATGAAGCGCACGACCATGCTCGTGCTTGCGGTCACGCTCCACAACTTCCCTGAAGGGATGGCGGTCGGGGTCGTCTATGCGGGCTGGCTGGCCGGGGACATGGGGATCACGGCCGGGGCGGCGCTTGCTCTGGCGCTCGGTATCGCGATCCAGAACTTCCCTGAAGGCGCGATCATTTCCATGCCGCTGCACGCGGAGGGAGCGGGCAAGGGCCGCGCGTTCGCGCTGGGGACACTGTCAGGTGCTGTTGAGCCGGCAGGGGCGCTGCTGACGATCCTCGCGGCGGGGCTGGCTGTGCCGGCGCTGCCGTATCTGCTGAGCTTTGCCGCCGGCGCGATGCTCTACGTCGTGGTGGAAGAACTGATCCCGGAGATGACGGAAGGCGCGCATTCCAATGCGGGTACGGTCTTTTTCGCGGCAGGTTTCACGGTGATGATGGCGCTGGATGTGGCGCTTGGCTGAAGAACCCGGCGGTATTGTGATATACTGTGAAAGATTCACAAGTATTTGCAAAGGATTTGGCGGAGCGATCCGCATCAGGGAGATAGTATGACAGAGTTTTTATATTTCCTCGTATGGAAAATGGCGGCCCTTCATGATTGGTTCATGTCGCTCAACGACAGCTATGGCCTTTTCCTGACAGATAAATGGCTGCACTTTATCGTGATGGGTGTGGTCGGTCTTGCGCTGCTTCTGGTCATCCATCCGCTCTTCAGCAAACTGGCGGAAACAGACCATACCATCGTTATTACATGGATCTATGTTTTCACGCTGATGGTGGTGCTGACCTTCGGCATCGAGATCGGGCAGGGCGTGTCCGGAACAGGAAGTGTCGATCTGGACGACGTAGTTGCCGGGATCGCGGGTTTTCTCGCAGTTTTCGTGATCTTTGCCGGGATCCGGGCGATCTGGCGCGCGGTCGCCGGCCGGCATTAGGAAGCGCGGATGCGATGCCGGGAGTATGGCTGCCGGCGGTCCGGAAAGTGCTCTTCGGGCGATTCCATATAGAATCGCCCTTCTTTTTTTAGTACACTAATAGTGCAGTGACACTTGCGGCAGAGAAAGGGGAACGGCATGGAACTGAAAAAGATCCCGCATGAACTGACGGTGTGCAAAGTGGCATCGGAAGAGGCGATCGATCTCTCCGGCGGGTTTTATTTCATTGGCAGGACAGATGAAGAGATCTCCCTTGTGGTGCCGACGGACGCGGTCCCTGCGCAGACGGAAGAGCGGGACGACGGCTGGAAAGCGTTCCGCATTCAGGGGGTGCTCGACTTTTCACTGATCGGGATCCTCTCGAAGATCTCCGGCCTGCTTGCGGACGCGGCCATCGGGATCTTCGCGGTCTCGACATACAACACAGACTACATCCTCGTGAAAAAAGAAAACTTTGAGAAAGCCCTGTCGGTCCTGAAAGACGCAGGGTACACCGTCATGGACTGACGCGGAGAGATCGTCCGCGGCGTTGGGATGCCTGATAAGGAGAAAGAAATGGCACATTCCGTACATATCGACGAATCGCTCTGCATCGGCTGCGGGCTCTGCGCATCCGACTGCCCGGCGACGAACATTGAACTCGCGGCGCAGCCGGCCGGCGCGGCAGGAGAAACGGCGCCGAAAGCCCGGGTATTCGATCCGCAAAACT
>JAILFI010000049.1 GCA_024697655.1 Clostridiales bacterium | reverse complement strand
AACGCCTTCTTTTTCCTGCAGTTCATAGCAGTACACGCCGGCGTCGTCCTGCGATTCCCAGTTCTGGAGGATGGTCGGTCCCCAGCGCCGGATGTTCTTCACCTTGACGGCAGGGACATGGCTCGACATGCAGACGGTGGCAGGGATGTCCAGTTTGCTTGCGATGTGTGCGACCGCCATGCCGTGGTTGCCGGTGGAGAATGTGCTTACGCCGATCTTTTTCTGTTCGTCTGTCAGGGTCAGGATCTTGTTGGCGGCGCCGCGGACTTTGAAGGCCCCGATCGCCTGCAGGTTCTCCAGTTTCAGATAGATCTCCGCTCCGGTCTGCTCACTGAGCGCGGGAGAATACACCAGCGGGGTGCGCGTAATGTAAGGGCGGATGCGGTCTGCTGCTTCCTGGATGTCAGCGGCCTGAATCTCTTTATATTTATTGTTCATAGCATACCTCCTTGTTTAGTTTGATTATACGGTATGGAGCGGCGGCGGGGAAATACCCCGCGAGGGTGTAAAGATGCCCTTCGCGGGCAATAGGCACTGGCGCGCGCATTCTGCTATTTTTATCGTGAGTCATTGGGTATACGGTATGGCATGCGGAGGTGGTATCATGAATAAGAGAGTATCGTATGGGGAACGCGGCCGCATGGGGCTGCTCTATCCAAGTTCCGGATGGGTCATGGAGCCGGAGATGTATGCGATGTCTCCGGAAGGTGTGATCACCGTTACGACCAGGCTGAAACTGGAGACAGTCACTGCGGAAGGTGTCCGGAAACTGGCAGATCAGATCGTCGCAGCGACGGAACTGCTGCTCGACGCCCGGGCGGATGTCATCGTACTGGGGTGTGTCAGCGGCAGCTTTATCCTCGGCAGCGGGTATGACAAGGCGATCATCCGGCGTATCGAAGAGGCGGCGCCCGGTATCAAAGCTTCGACGTCCGCAACAGCGGTGGTGCACGCACTCGAGGCACTCGGTGTCAGCAAGGTGGCGGTCGGAACGCCATATATAGAGGAAATCAACCAGCGCGCAGAGCGATTCCTTACAGACGAAGGATTTGAAGTCGTTTCGTTCCACGGGCTTGGCATGGCGGACGATGAACCGATCAACAGCCTGACGAGAGAGCAGATCAAAGACCTGATCCGCTGTGCGGACTGCGCGGAGGCGGAAGCCGTTTGCCTGCTGTGCACATCCATCAAAGGCGTAGATATTCTGGAAGAGATGGAACAGGAACTGGGCAAGCCGGTCATTACGGCGATCCAGGCGACCTTCCTGGAATCGCTCCGTCTGCTCGGAACGATCGATATCAAAGAGGAAGTGAAAGGATATGGCAGTCTGTTTCAGGCATGAGGTGACAGATGGAGTACAGAGAGAATAAAAAGACGGGCGACCGGATCAGCGTCCTGGGGATGGGTTCCGGCGGGATCGCTGCGAACGGACTGGAAAAAGGAGCCGAGGTCCTACAGAAGGCTGTGGGGGCTGGAATCAACTATTTCGATCTGGCCGCCGCCGAAGGGAAGGCGTTCGAAGTGTTCGGCGAGGCTTTGCGCGGCGTCCGGGAAAAGGTGCATTACCAGATCCACTTTGGTGCAGACTACGACAACGGGCACCGGGAAGCTGCCGGGGATCAGCCGGATTCTTCGCTTGTGACCTACAGCGTCGGCGATTATGGGAAAACCGTAGAACTTGACCGGATCAAACGGTCGATCGAATGGCAGCTTGAGACACTCAACACGGATTATATTGATTACGGCTTCATCCACTGCGTGGATGAGGTGTCCGGATGGGAGGAAAACCTTGCGAACGGCATCTATGATCTGATCCTGGATTATAAGCGGCAGGGGATCGTCCGGCACATTGGGCTGTCTTCCCATACGCCTCCGGTGGCGCAGCGTGTTCTGGACGAGGCTGACGTGGACATGCTCATGTTCAGCATCAACCCGGCTTATGATTATCACTACGGTGACAAGTACGGTGCGGGAACGACAGAGGAGCGGGCGGCGCTTTACCGGCGCTGCGCAGAGGAAGGAATCGGCATTTCGGTCATGAAGCCATACGGGGCAGGGCTTTTGCTCGATGCGCGCAAGAGCTTTTTCGGGCAGGCGATGACACCGG
>JAILFI010000030.1 GCA_024697655.1 Clostridiales bacterium | reverse complement strand
GCTGTGGGATCTTGACGCAGCCGGCAAGACGATGCTGACGGTCACAAAACCGGACGGAAGTAAGTATACCGGGGGGCTGATCGACGGGGCGGCAACGTTCAAGGCCGTCAAGAAGGGGACGACCACGCTGATCTGCCGGGCACCGAACGGCAGGACCAAGGTGCTCACCGTGACAGTCAAACCGAAGCCTGACGAGTCGGTCCCGAAGAGCATCAACGCGACCGCCGCGCACACGTATACATTCAATGGTAAAATATCAGGCACCGATGGCAACGGGAATCCTTGCAATTTGGAGACCGTGCTGGCTTCCGATACAGCTAAGAAGGTGGTGCTTCGCGGAGAAATACAGTTTACCAAGAGATATCCGGTCGGCAGCAACACGGAGATCGATGCAACAGGTGCAACGATCTATTCGGCATCCAATGGCGACGGCTGCCTGACCAACGTGGTGGACAGCTACAATTACGATGCGGTCAGGAACATCGTGATTAGGGGCGGCACATGGAAGAAAATGGACGGTTTTGAAAAGACCATGTTCCTCTTTGTCCATGGAAGCAATATCCGGATTGAGGATGTGAAGAGAATTGAGTGTGCTTATAACGGGGGACACTGCATAGAACTGGTGGCTTGCAAGGATGTCATCATAAAGAATTGCCAAGAGCTGGTGATGATAGGCGCGAATCCTGCCAACAACGAGGACGAGCCGTTGCAGCTCGATCACGCGTCGCCGTCCACTGCGCCGTCGATCCCGGCAGCTGCGAAAAACCGGCATGCCTGCCAGAATGTTCAGATCACCGGATCCACGATGGTCGGCGGCAGAGGCCTCTGTGCCGGCCACGGCGGCACGGACAGTGAGAGCCAGCACATCTACCACAAGAATATCTGGATCGAGAATAATAAAATCACCGGCGTGTCGTCCGAAGCCTGCGCGATGTTCAATGTCTGCGGCCTGACCGTCACCGGGAATACGATCACTGCGAGCGGCGGAGATGTCACCAAGGTCAATTCTGTTGCGCTTCACGTGCAGATCCCGGAGAAGTCCAAGGCACCTGCCGAGATGGCATCTTCGACGGTCCTGATTTCCGGGAACACATGCACGGGCGGCCGGAACTGCATACTGGTTTACTCTCATTCCGACTATCATTCGAAGTTCGGAACCGTGAAGATCCTGAATAATACGCTGTATTACAGAGGAAAGGCGGACAGTGCGATCACGACGGGCGGCTGGGACCATCAAGCGGGCAAGTCGTTTGACGCCATCACAAGTCTTACGGTCTCCGGGAACACGAAGATCAAGAAGTAGGATCTGCCGGGGATTCCAAAAAAGGCTTGCAATCAAGCCATTTTGGTGGTAGTATCACTAAGGATAAGTTATTGCTGAAGGGCGAACCCAAAGGTTCGCTCTTCTGTATAGTGAGAAAAATCGCGAAAGAGCGATTCCGGGAAGGAGAGCCTATGGCATCTAAGATCACGGACCGCATCGCCGCGTACATGGAAGGCTTCCCCAAAGAGGAAGGACTCAGCCTGTACCACTGCGAATTCGTCAAGGAAGGTCCGGACCGGTATCTGCGCGTCTACATCGATGTGGACGAAGACGGCCGGTATGTGAGCACCGATGACTGCGAGAAGGTCAGCAAGTTCCTCGAGGAGCGGCTGGATGCGGACGACCCGATCGAGGGGACGTACGTGCTGGAAGTGTCTTCGCCGGGCATGGACCGTCCGCTGATCACCGACGCGCATTACGAAAAGTATATGGGAGAACTCGTCGATGTGCGGCTGTACAAGCCTTATGAAGGCGAAAAACTCCTGACCGGGACGCTGGAAGGCAAGACGGCGGAGACTGTTTCGATCCGCCCCGAAGACCGCAACGAGGTCATCACCCTGCCGCTCAAGGATGTTGCAAAAGTGCAGCTGGCGGTAGTGCTATAAAGGAGAACAAAAATGAACAAAGAATTTATCGAAGCCATCGAACAGCTGGAAAAAGAAAAGGGCATGTCCCAGGATCTTCTGTACGAAGCCCTGGAAGCGGCGCTGACCAAGGCATACAAAAAGAGTGTCAGCCCCGGGGACGGCCGCAAGAAGGACAGCGACATCAACCTGGACGTCGAAGTGCGCATCGACCGCACCACCGGCGACATCGAAGTCGTCGCGATCAAAGAGGTCGTCGCGGATGAAGAACTGACCGATCCGTACAAGCAGATCGCCCTGAGCGACGCGCGGATGATCGACCCTGACTATGAGATCGGAGAGTACGTCGAGTATCCGAAGACACCGGACGACTTCGGCCGCATCGCAGCCCAGACGGCGAAGAATGTGCTGGTCCAGAAGATCCGCGACGCGGAGCGCGTCATGATCTACAACGAGTTCATCGACAAGAAGGGTCAGGTCCTGACCGGCCGTGTCGCCAGAAAGTACAACGACACGATCTACGTCAACCTGGGCAAGACTGAGGGCATCCTCTCCGCCAAAGAGCAGGTCCCCGGTGAAAAGTTCAACATCGACGAGCGCATCAAGGTCTATGTCATGGATGTCAAAGACCCCAACAGCGAACCCGAACCCAAGGCCGGCGAGAAGCGCAAGAAAAAGAAGAACAACGTGCCGATCGTCTTCCTGTCCCGCTCCCATCCGTATCTGGTCAAGTGCCTGTTCGCGATGGAAGTGCCGGAGATCGAAGAAGGGCTGGTCGAGATCAAGGAGATCGCCCGTGAAGCCGGCAGCCGTACCAAGATGATGGTCTACACGGAAGATGAGAACATCGATCCGGTCGGCGCCTGTGTCGGCGCAAGAGGTGTCCGCGTCCAGAACGTCGTGGATGAACTCTTCAGCGAGAAGATCGATATCATCCCGTGGAGCGAGGATCCGGTCGAACTGGTGACCAACGCGCTGTCTCCGGCGAGAGTCGAAGAAGTGTTCCTCGATGAGGAAGCGCACATCGCGACTGTCGTCGTGCCGGATTACCAGCTGAGCCTGGCCATTGGCAAGTCCGGCCAGAACGTGCGCCTTGCCGCCAAACTCTGCAGCTGGAAGATCGATATCAAGAGCCACACGCAGTACTACGGCGATGAGGAAGGCTTCGAAGACGATTACGAAGAAGCATACGATGACGCGCCGGTGACGGAAGATGCCCCGGCCGCCGAAATGGAAAGTGAAGATGCGGAAGCGCCCGAAGAGACACCTTCGGAAGAGATGACCGCAGCAGAGGAAGAATAAGAACGATGAAGAAAACTCCTATGAGACGATGCGTCGGATGCATGACATCCAAACCGAAGAATGAACTGACGCGTATCGCCTGCTACGAAGGAGAGGTCCACGTGGATCCGACAGGAAAGGCGAAGGGGCGCGGCGTGTACGTCTGCCCGGATGAGGCCTGCATCGCAAAGGCGTTCAAGACAAAGGCGCTGGCGCGGTCGCTCGGGATGCCGATCGACAAGGAGACGATGGACCGGATATTCGAGGAATTACATGGACAGGAAAACGCTTAGTTATCTGGGATTTGCCAGAAAGGCAGGGCAGCTCGTCACCGGGATGGGGACGTGCGAGATCCAGCTCAAAAAAGGCCGTGTCCGTCTGCTGCTGTTCGCGGAAGACATGGCGGCCGGCAGTCTGGAAAAAGCCATTGCCCTTGCAAAGCGTTACGGAGTCCCCTACGTGATCGCCGGGACCGGCGAAGAACTTTCACAGAGCACAGGGACTGCGGGAAGATATGTATTCGGCGTGACCGACGCACATTTCGCGGGAGTCATCGCTTCCTCCATAGAGAAAGAAGAACAAACAGCGGTCAAATAGAGATTGTAACAAGGAGGTGTCCGGATGGCAGTAAAAGTGACAGAACTGGCCAAAGAACTGGGCAAGACAAATGAAGAAATCATGGCGGCAGCCAAAGATCTGGGGATCGGCGTCCGCACGACAAACAGCACGATCGAAGAAGACGGGGTGCATGCGATTCGCATAAAGCTTGGCCTTGCCGGAAAAGAAACGAAGATCGTCAAAGCAGCACCGGCTGCGACGAAGGCGGCACCCGGCGCGACGAAGGCGGCACCCGGTGCGACCAAAGCCGCGCCCGGCGCGACCAAGGCGGCACCCGGCGCAACGAA
>JAILFI010000008.1 GCA_024697655.1 Clostridiales bacterium | reverse complement strand
TCTGTTTGGAGACATGCACTTCGCACTCGCCGGGACGGTCGGTCTCTTTATCGTACACTTCGTCTCTGTAGAGGAAGAGAACGACGTCCGCGTCCTGCTCGATGGAGCCGGATTCACGCAGGTCCGCAAGCTGCGGCCGGTGATCGCTGCGGCTCTCGACCGCACGGGACAGCTGCGACAGGACCAGGACCGGGCAGTCGAGCTCTCTGGCGAGCTGCTTTAAGTTGCGGGACAGGTTCGAAACTTCCTGCTGCCGGCTCTCGACGCGGCCTTCCGCGGACATCAGCTGCAGGTAGTCGATGATGACGAGGTCGAGCCCCGCTTCCGCCTTCATGCGGCGGCATTTGTTCTTGATCCCCATGACAGTGATGCCGGGCGTGTCATCGATGCGGATGTCCGCCTCGCTGAGACGGTCCATGACGGCCGACATCTTCATCCAGTCGTTGTTGTCCAGCCGGCCGGTGCGCAGCCGGTGGGAATCGACCCCCGCCTCCATGGACAGCAGTCTCTGAGAAAGCTGCATTTTGCCCATTTCGAGCGAGAAGATGGCGACCTTATATCCCTTGATCGCGGCATTGCGGGCCACGCACAGGGCGAACGCGGTCTTACCCATGGACGGGCGCGCCGCGAGGATGATCAGGTCGGACTTCTGCATGCCGCTGGTCATCTTGTCGAGGTCGATGAAGCCGGTCGGCACGCCGATGATGTCGCCTTTCTTGTCGGCGAGTTCATTGATCAGGGCCATGTTGTCGGCGAGCACGTCCTTGAGCTTGGCCATGTCCCGGGTGTTGCGGCTCTGCGCGATCTCAAAGATCTGCTGCTCCGCGTGGTCGAGAATGGTCGAGGCCGGCAGTTCGCTGCTGTACCCTTGCTCCATGATGTCGCCTGCTGTCTCAATGAGTCGGCGCATCTCGGCGCTGTCGGTGACGATGGCCGCATACTGCCCGGCGTTGGACGTCGACGGTACATTCGCGGAAAGCGTCGCCACATAAGCGCGTCCGCCGACCATGTCGAGGGAGTTGCGCCGTGCCAGTTCGTCTGAGACCGTCAGCACGTCCACCGGGGAGCCCTTCTTTTCAAGGCTCTTGATGGCGGCAAAGATCTCGCCGTGGTTCTTATTGTAGAAATCCTCCTCCCGGACCTTTTCCAGCACATCGTACAGCGCGTCCTTCGACAGCATGCATGCGCCGAGAACGGACTGTTCGGCTTCCAGGTTGTGGGGAGGGATCCTCTCGCTGCTCATAGTCGTTTCCTTTCCGGTTACTTCGTCTCCACTTTGACGCGGATCACTGCCGGCACGCCGGCGTACAGTTTGACGGGCACTTCGTGCTCACCAATGTGCTTGATGGGCGATTCCAGCTGGATCTTTTTCTTGTCGATCGCCACACCGAGCTGCTCCTTGACGGCCGCTTCGATGTCCTTGCTGGTGATGCTGCCGAAGAGTTTGCCGCCTTCGCCGCCTTTGGTGCGGATGACGATCTCTTTGCTCTTGAGATCTTCGGCCAGTTTCTCCGCCGCCGCTTTCGCCTCCGCTGCCTTTTCTGCCTGGATGGCCTTCTGCTTTTCGAGGCTGCGGATGTTGCCTTCTGTGGCCTCCTTCGCCATCCCGCGGGGGATCAGCATGTTGCGCGCGAACCCGTCGCTGACTTTGACGACTTCGCCTGCTTTACCGGTGCCTTTCACGTCTTTGAGTAAGATCACGATCATAATTCTGTCTCCTATCTGCGGCGTATGCCGCGTTCTTATTCTAATCCTTCGTCTGTCAGATACGCTTTGATCTGATCAATGGCCTCTTCCGGGCTCATGCGCAGCTGCGCGCCGGCGGTGTTCAGATGTCCGCCGCCGCCGAACTGCTCCATGATCACCTGCACGTTGATGTCACCCAGCGACCGGGCACTGATGTACGTGCGGCCCATCAGATCGCGGGAGGCGACGAAACTCGCCTTCACGCCCTGGATCGTCAGCAGTTCGTCCGCGACCTGCGCGTTGATGATCTGCGCGTTCTCGGTCGCGCCGCTGTAGACGGTGAACGCCATGCCTTTATCGTCGATCTGCGCGGCGTTGTAGCAGTCCGCCTTGAGTTTGAACATATCGTAGCTGATCTGAAACAGCTTTTTGACCTCTTCACTGTCCGCGCCGATGCGCTTGAGCCACGCCGCCGCTTCGAACGTCCTGATCCCGGACTTCACCGAGAAGCTGTTGGTGTCGACCATGATGCCCGCCAGCAGCGCGTTCGCCTCGCTTTTGAGAATGTCGCGCCGTTCCACGGTGTACTGGAGGATCTCCGTGACCAGTTCCGACGCGGAGGATGCGTAACTCTCCATATAAATCAGGGTCGGCGTCTTGGTCTGTTCGTCCGACTTCCTGTGGTGGTCGATGATGACGGTCCGTACCGCGGCATCCCACAGTTCCGGGCATTCGCTGATGCTCGGCCGGTGTGTATCGACCATGATGAGGACGCTCTTTTCGTCCATCACTTCAAGCGCTTTCTCGCCCGAGATGATCTCGTGCTTGTCCTCTTCCACGATCTTGTTGTACATGAGCGTCAGCGCTTCCGTGATCTTGTCGACGACGATATAGGCGCGCTTCCCGCGCTGTCTCGCCAGACAGTACACGCCGAGCGCGGAGCCGAACGCGTCCATGTCCGGGTTCTTATGACCCATGATCAGCACGTTGCTGGCGCTGTCGATGAGGCTCTCCAGCGCATACCCGATGACGCGGGACTTGCCTTTGCTGCGCTTTTCGACCGAGCGCGCCGTGCCGCCGAAGTACGTCAGGGTGTCGTTCTGCTTGATGACGACCTGGTCGCCGCCGCGGCCTTTGGCCATGTCGAGCGCCTGCCGCGCGAATTTTTCATCCTGGCTCATGTCATCGCCGTCCGCACCGATGCCGATGCTGACCGTCACCGGGAAATCCGCCTCCGTGGGGATCTCGCGCATGTCGTTGAGGACGTTGAATTTGCTGCGCTGCTGCTCGTCGACGTACTTTTTCTCCGCCATCAGCAGGTAGCGGCCCTGCCGGACCTGGGTGACGCTCGCGTTCATCTGCGACGCCCAGATGCGCACTCGCCGGTCGATCTCGCCGGACAGTGCCTGCCGGTTGGCATCCTCCGTCCGATGCATCAGTTCGGTGAAGTTGTCCACATCCACAATGATCGTATAAGGCCGTTCATTGAGGTACTTGAACTTGAGGTTCTCGAATTCAGTCACGTCGGTGAACGTCAGTGTCAGGTAGAGGGGCGAGCCCGAAAGGGCGCCGACCTGCACGCGGAAGTACTTGCCGTTGCCGTTGTACTTGGCGCTGTCGTTTCGCTCGTAACGCGCGACAATATCCTGGTACTTGATGCCCGTCAGCGCGAAGATATTGCTGCCCGCCAGCCCGTCATACAGGAAGACCTCCGACATACCGGGGCTGCCCGCGATCACATCGCCCTTTTCATCCAGGACGCACATCGGGACCGGTATGCTCTTGATATACTCTTTGATCTGTTCTCTTTCCATTTTTCACTCATATCCTGCGGTGTGCCTCTCGCCGCCGCCTTCCCTGGCGCGGACGAACACTCCCCCATTGTGGATATACCAATACAGAGTAATTATATCACAGTTCCCGCTTTCATACTAATAAAAGAGCCGCTCCGAAGAGCGGCTCCTGTCTGATCGCTTTTCCGTATCCGGAACTAGTCTGCAACGTAGGGCAGCAGAGCGACGGTGCGGGCTCTCTTGACAGCCGTGGTGACCGCTCTCTGATGGATCGCGCAGGTACCGGTGATGCGCTTGGGAAGGATCTTGCCTCTCTCGGTGATGTACTTCTTGAGCGTCTCGGTATCCTTATAATCTACGAAGTCGACTTTTTCTGCACAGAACTGGCAGACTTTCTTTCTTCTGAATCCGCCTCTTCTCTTTTCCATTGCCATTGTGGAATCTCCTTTTTCAAATACTAAGCGTTTTGCGCAGCCGCCCGCCGCATTCGCGGACCGGCGTGCCGCCCGGCGCGCTAGAAGGGAATATCGTCATCGTCGATCGCCTCAAATCCCTGAGGCATCGAGGGCTGGGACTGCTGGGTCTGCCCAAAGCCGTTCTGGCTCTGCTGGCCGTAGCCCTGACCGTAGCTGCTCTGGCTCTGCTGGCCGTAGCCGCTCTGGCTCTGCTGACCGTAACCGTTCTGACTCTGCTGTCCGTAACTCTGGGGCTGCCCGTAGGAGCTCTGCCCCTGCTGGCCGTAGCCGCCCTGACCGCCAAAACCTGTCTGGCCGCCGAAGCCGCTCTGGCCCTGCTGACCGTAACCGCCCTGGCTGCCAAAACCTGTCTGGCCGCCTTCACGGTCGCCCCACTCCAGGAACTCGACTCTGTCCGCCACGATATCGGTGGTGTAGATCTTGTCGCCGTTCTTGTTGGTGTAGCTGCCGGTCTGGATCCGTCCGGTAACACCTACCATCCGGCCCTTCTTCAGGTACTTCTCACAGTTCTCCGCCTGGCGGCCGAAAACGGTGATGCGCGGGAAATCCGTCTCTTTGGTACCGTCTCTTCTCGGAGGCCGGTCGATAGCGATCGAGAAGGTCGCGATGGCCATCTGGTCACCTGTGTATCGGATCTCCGGGTCTCTTGTCAATCTTCCGATCAATGCTACGCTGTTCATGAGTCACCTCTTATTCTTCTACCGGTGCTTCTTCCGCGGGCGCTTCCTCAACGGGAGCCTCTGCAGCGGGAGCTTCTTCGACGGGCGCTTCTTCCTTCGGTGCTTCCGCCTTCGGAGCCTCTTCCTTCTCAGCTTTCGGAGCCGCCTTCGGCGCGTTCTTCAGCTCTTCTTCCTTGTTGACGATGATGTGACGCATGAAGGCATCGCTGATGCGCATCCTTCTGTCGAGTTCCTTCGGCAGTTCGGGCTCCGCCTGGAATTCGATCACAACATAATAACCCTCGTTCTTCTTCTGGATGGGATACGCCAGCTTTCTCAGGCCCCAGACATCAACGTTGCCAACTTCACCGTCAGCGCTGATGACGCCTTTGACCATTTCGATCGCCGCATCTTTCTTCTCATCCTCGAGAGCGGGGTCAAGAATAAACAGGGTTTCGTAATTGATCATTTTTTCTCCTCCCTATGGACTAAGATGGCGTAAGCCTCGTGCTTACGCAGGGCGCACGTATTCTGTTGTCATATGGACACGCAGACTGCGTGCCTTATTATTATAGCCGTTCTGTGCGGGATTGCAAGCGAAAAATGTGATAATTTCAAGGAGTTTTCACAAATGAAAACGCGGCTGCCACAGCTGCCGCGTCTTTTAACAATGTCCGTTTCACGTTGGCTGCATCGTCTTCCTACAGCCGGCGGAGGATATCCCACACAGGCACGATCACGCAGTCAGGCAGCACCCAGCTGATCAGCCGTTCCGCCTTTGCCACCGCGCCCGGCGCACAGACCCACAGATTGAGCCGGCTCGCGCGCAGAGCCTGCCGCACGACATACTTCGCATGGCCGGCAAAATAGAAATTCCTGACCGCCCCGCTACCGTCTCCCGCGCCGTCCTGAGAAATCGGCGCATAGTCCGTTTCTTTCGCGGCAGGGATGAACTCGGTGTCCTTGACCCAGTACGGACACAGTGCCGTTACGCGGATGCCGGAAGGCAGCAGTTCGTGATGCAACGCTTTGGTCCAGTGCAGCAGGAACGCCTTCGTCGCCGCGTACGTGTTGAGCCCTGTCAGCGGCTGGAATCCCGCGACCGAGCAGATATTGATCAGTTCGCTCCCGCGGCTCATGTACGGCAGAACCGTCAGCGTCATGTCGACCGCCGCCCGGCAGTTGAGATCGATCATCTGATCGTTTTCCTGCACGGAGAGCTCTTTTGTCAGGCCGATCTTGCCGACGCCGGCCGCGTTGACGAGGAACCGCACATCCGGCTTCTCTTCCTCCAGCGCGTGCCGGAGCACTTCGAACGAGCTCTTCTCCGTCAGATCCAGCGGGATCGGCCGGAGCGCGGTCTTGCTGAGCCGGCGGACCTCTTCAAGCCGGTCTTTACGGCGCGCGATGACCCAGATCTCATCGAGCGCGCGGCTCTTCGAGATCTGTTTGACGAATTCGCGGCCCAGACCGCTCGACGCGCCGGTGATGATCGCGATTTTTTTCGTAGTCTGTTTCTTCATGGTTGATGTTCCCTTTTGTGTAATGTCCGGCGCGGCTATCGTTGCACGCCGGCTGCCCGTGGCTTGCCGCCCTATTCCCAAAGCACCGGCGGGTACAGCCCGTCATCTTTCATCGCCTGCATCGCCGCGACGACGTTTTCCTTATCTTCTTTATAGGTCACCCCGTACCAGCGGTCCGCGCTCTGCAGGACCGTGACATCCGCGCGGCCGGATTTGATCAGACCGTCTGTGACCTTCGGGATCTGATATTCGCCCTTGAGCGGATTCTCTTTGAGCGCTCTGTCCAGGAACGGCGCGAACTGCGATTCCAGTTCCTCCATCATCAGATGTGTGTACCCCCAGAAGTTCATCGATACGGGCGTATGCGGCGCAAGCTCTGTCCAGCTCTCGCCGTCGTCTTCGGTATAGCAGATCTTCCCGTCCATCTGCTCGATGCGGGTGCGCTCCACAATGTGGTTGAGGTAGCCGTCCTTCGAGATGTTGCAGACGCCGCGGGAGACCGACCCGTGCTCGGTGACGGTCTTGCTGAGCTCATAGCTGATCATGCAGAAGTCCTCCGGCCCGGCTTTGCGGGTCAGGAAGTCGTACATGAGCTGGAATCCATCCGCGCCGTAGTAATCGTCCGCGTTGATGACAGCGAAGTTACCATCGACGAGATGGCGCGCGGCGAGGATCGCGTGTCCCGTGCCCCAGGGCTTTTCGCGTCCTTCCGGAATCTCATAGCCGTCCGGGATATCGTCCAGCTTCTGGAACGCGTACTGCACTTCCATCTTGCTGCCCACGCGCTCATCCATCAGAGCGCGAAACGCGTCTTCCATCTCTTCTTTAATGACAAACACGACCTTCTTGAAGCCGGCGCGCTTTGCATCAAACAGCGAGAAGTCCATGATGATCTCGCCCTTGTCCGTGACCGGGTCGATCTGCTTGAGCCCGCCGTAGCGGCTGCCCATGCCGGCGGCCATGATGATGAGTGTCGGTTCTTTGATCGGTGTGATGTTCATTGTTTGATTCCTTTCGTGAGTGATCATGCACGCTGGC
>JAILFI010000201.1 GCA_024697655.1 Clostridiales bacterium | reverse complement strand
TCGGAATCATCGTACAGATCCATTTTTTCTTGTTCGATAGTCATGTTTTCTTTCCTCATATCTCTTCTATAGGACGGCAGGCGTGCAGGGAATCGCTTAGTTGATCAGGAAGTCGGTGATCGGTTTGCCGTTCTGCACCATCGGACGGACGAGTTCGTCGGCTCTGACAGCACAGTCGATCACGTAGCCGATGCCTTTCTTCTCATACTCGAACGCTTCGCTGAGCGCTTCCTTGAGTTCTTCGACGCTGGCGACACGGCGGGCGCCGATGCCGTAAGCCTCTGCGAGTTTGACGAAGTCCGGGCTCTGCTCGGTGATGGTCTCCGAATACCGCTGGCCGTAGATGAGCTGCTGCCACTGGTAGACCATGCCGAGGCGCTGGTTGTTGAAGATGAAGGTGATGACCGGTGTCTTGTAGAGCGCTTCCGTGGTCAGCTCGTTGCAGTTCATGCGGAACGAGCCATCGCTGGTGACGTGGATGACCGTGGTGTCCGGATTGCCGACCTTGGCGCCGATCGCCGCACCGAGGCCGAAGCCCATGGCGCCGAATCCGCCGGAGGTGAGCAGCTGTCCGGGATAGCTGAAGTGCAGATGCTGGATGGCCCACATCTGGTGTTGGCCGACGTCCGTGGAAACGATCGTCTCTTCGGGGCACATATCGGACATGGTCTCGAGGATCTGCTTCGGTGTGAGGTAATCCTTCACGTCATCGTAGACGGTCTCGCGCGGGAAGGAGAAGACGTAGTCTTTCCATTCCTGATGCTCGTACTGCGGAATCCGCTCGTTGAGCATGTGCAGTACGTGCTTGGCATCGCCGATGATGTGGTGGTCGGTCATGACGTTCTTGTTGATCTCCGCGCGGTCGATGTCGATGTGGACGATCTTGGCCTTGCGGGCAAAGCTGTTCACGTCGAGCGTGACGCGGTCGGAGAACCGGCAGCCGACAGCGATCAGCAGGTCGCACTCGTCGACAGCCATGTTGCTGGCCTTGGAACCGTGCATGCCGATCATGCCGGTGACCAGCGGATCGAGGCCGTAAATACCGCCGCCGCCCATGACAGTGATCGCGACAGGGGCGTCCATCTTGCGGGCGAATTCGAGGAACTCTTCGTGCCCGCGGCTGCGGACGACACCGCCGCCGCAGATGAGCATCGGCTTTTTGGACTCTGCGATCATGTCGACCAGTTTGTCGACGTCGCCTCTGTCGGGCTCGGGGGTGCGCAGGCTGCTCGTTGTGGAGCGCTGGATCAGCTCCGAGAGCGGGCCGGTCTTAGCGTGCTGCTTACGCGGAACGAATTCGTATTCGGCCTTCGCCTTGGTGGCGTCGGTGGTGATATCGATGAGGACAGGTCCCGGACGGCCGCTGCGTGCGAGGGCGAATGCCTGGCGCACAGTGTCGGCGATGTCTGCAGGATCCTTGACGAGGAAGGTGCTCTTGGTGATCGGCAGCGCAATGCCTGTAATATCGACTTCCTGGAACGCGTCCTTGCCCATCATGCGGCCTGCGACGTTGCAACTGACGAAAACGACGGGCGAACTGTCCAGCATGGCGGTGGCCATACCTGTGGTGAGGTTGGTCGCGCCCGGGCCGGATGTCGCAAGGCAGACACCTACTTTGCCGGTGGAACGTGCATACCCGTCCGCGGCATGGCTGGCACCCTGTTCGTGCGCTGTACGGATGTGGCGGATCTTGCCGCATTTATACAGCTCGTCATAGATGTTCAGGATCGTGCCGCCGGGGAATCCGAAAACGGTGTCGACTTCCTGTTCGAGCAGACATTGCACAAATATTTCAGCTCCTGTCAATAGCATTCCTATCTTCCTCCTGGTATTAGGGATTTGTCCGGCGCCGGCAGAATGCCGGACGCTTACCCTTAATTTTACTGAATCCGCGGCGCGGGAGCAAGCCCGCGGGTTGAAAAAATGAACGTTTAAGGAGCATATTCCTGCTATAAAACATGACAAAAAGGTAAATCGGACAGGTCACTTTCGTTCAGTCTGTTTTATAATAGAAACAGCGGCGGTTCCGGGAAAGGGCGCGCCGCGACGGAATCAGTATGAAACAGTATCCTGATCGAATAAGAAGGGAGCGTAATATGTATAACTTCACATTCCATGTGCCCACAAAAGTCCACTTCGGCGAAGGACAGATCAGCCACCTCGCGGAGCTCAGGGAGAGCGGCGACAAGGTCCTGCTGGTCTACGGCGGCGGCAGTATCAAGCGGGCAGGCATCTACGACGAAGCGATGAAGATTCTCGGCGAGGCGGGCATCACTGTATTCGAACTGCCCGGCATCGAGCCCAACCCGCGTATCGAAAGTGTCCGTAAAGGCGCGGAGATCTGCAAGGCGGAGGGTATCGACATGGTCCTCGCGATCGGCGGCGGCAGCACGCTCGACGCGTCGAAGGTCATCGCGGCGGCGGCGGTCTACGACGGCGACGCCTGGGATCTGGTCCTGCAGTCCAACCTGATTGAAAGGGCACTGCCGGTCTATGCCGTCCTGACGCTGGCGGCGACCGGTTCGGAGACGGACGGCGTGGCGGTCATTTCCGACCTGACAAAGAATGAGAAGTGGCCGACAGAAGCGCCGGCGATGGTCCCGACGATGTCGATCCTCGATCCGACCTATACCTACAGCGTTTCCAAAAAGCAGACAGCCGCCGGCACGGCGGACATGATGAGTCACGTCATGGAGAACTACTTCTCCATGGTAGACGGCGCGGAGATCCAGGAGCAGTTCTGCGAAGGGATCCTGCGCACCTGCGTCAAGTACGGTCCGATGGCGCTGGCGGAGCCGGACAATTATGAAGCCCGCGCCAATCTGATGTGGGCAGCCCCGCACGCGATCAGCGGTCTGTGCGGC
>JAILFI010000147.1 GCA_024697655.1 Clostridiales bacterium | reverse complement strand
TGATTTTCATATGCCCTGCCTTTCCGTCAATCACACAAACGCACTCGCGATAAATTTTTTCAAATAGCCTGCCGAAACCATCCTGTTTCGATGCGCAGTGGTGTGATCTTCGCGGGAGTTACCTATATAATACATTAGTTTAGCCAAAAAATCAAGCGCAAACAGAACGATTTATGGTAAAAACGAAAAAAGTTTCGCAAGAGGCTGATAAACAGGAAAAAATTACTACATAACGCGTTACACATAATATATATTAACTAAAAACGATGGATAATCCGGCTTAATGTGGGATTTAACAAAAAAATTATCGAAAAATGGAAAAAGACTATTGACATATTAGTTAATATATGATATTATCTGCTTAGTTAACAAATAATAGTTAACCAAACCACGAAAGTGAGGAATGATGACAATGCTGGCAGCCAAACTACCCGCGAAGGAAACAATCAAGGTCGTCGAGGAGCCCATTCCCGTCCCCGGGAAAGGAGAAGTGTTGATCCAAATGAAGGCTTCCGCCCTGTGCAGAAGCGACCTGCACCGCTATCACGGCACGCAGATCTTCGAGGAGACGGAAGAAGAAAAGAACATCACGCCGGGTCATGAGCCCTGTGGTGTCGTTGCGGCACTGGGTGAAGGCGTCACCCGCGTCAAAGTCGGTGACCGCGTCGCGATCTATCTCGGGCTGGGCTGCGGCGAGTGCCCGGAGTGCCTGCGTGGCGACATCATGCTGTGCAGGAAATTCCGCTGCATCGGCTTCGCGGTCAACGGCGCACACGCGGATTATATGACGATCCCCGAGGAAAACTGCCTGCCGCTGCCGGACGAGATGGATTATATCACCGGCGCGCTTTCCACGGATGTCGGCGGAACGCTGTATACGGCGTGCAAGAGGGTCGGGCTGAACGGTACGAAGACGGTCGTCATCATCGGGTGCGGCCCGATGGGTTCCGGCGGCATACTGATGGCGAAGGGATTCGGCGCGCAGGTCATCGCTGTGGATACCGACGAGAAGCGGCTGGACATGGCCAGGGAGCTCGGCGCGGATTACGTGTTGAACCCCCTGAAGGTGGACGGCGTGGCCGAGACCAAGCGCCTGACGCACGGCCTTGGCGCGGACGCGGCCATTGTCACTGCCGGTGGCAACATCCCGTTGAATTCGGCGTTGAATTCTGTCAGGACGCGCGGCCAGGTTGCGCTGATCGCGGAATCCAATTCCGCGACGATCGACCCCAGCAACCAGTTCGTGCGCACGCTGATCGAGCTGAAGGGATGCTGGTACTTCAACCGGAGCGACTGGGAGGAGATCTCACGCTTCATTGTCGATCGCAAGATCCCGCTGCACAAGATTTCCAGCCATACCTTCCCGATTTCGGAAGCGGCAACGGCGTTCCCGCTGTTCGATTCCGGCAAGACGCAGAAGGTCGTATTTACCTGGGACGATTAACCGATGTGGTTAATTAGAATAAAAAAACAAGTTTTAGGAGGTTTGAATCATGAAGAAACTGATTGCACTGCTTCTCGCGCTCATCGTCGCCTCTCTGGCCCTTGCCGGCCTGGCCGAAGGATACGAACAGATCGACTACAACAATTCCGTCGTCTTTGGCGATGTCGGCCCCGACGGTTCCATCCCCGGCGGCCTGAAGGACGTCGAATTGACCGAGGAGGAGAAGGAACAGGTGCGCGCGGGCAACTACACCGTCGCGGTCTGCTACCACCAGCTCGACAACCAGGTCAACCGGAGCAAGCTCGCAGCCTGCCAGGAAGTGCTCGAGGATCTGAATATCAAGGTCGTCTGCGTGACCGACGCGCAGTCCAACGCAACCAAGGAAGTCAACGATCTGGAAACCGCGCTGGCGCTGAATCCCGACGTGCTGATTTCAATGCCCTATGACGTCGAGGTGACGAAGGCCGCTTACCAGCAGTATATCGATGCCGGCATCCCGATCGTGTTCATGGAGAATGCGTCCAAGGATTTCGTTCCCGGCAAGGATTACGTCTGTGTGACCAACTCCGATTCCTACGGCAACGGCAAGTATGCCGCCATGCTTCTGGCGGAGGCCATCGGCTATTCCGGCAAAGTCGCCATGGTGTACTATGACGCCGACTTCTTCACCACCAACGAACGCGACCGCGCTTTCCGCGATACCATCGCCAACTATCCGGACATCGAGATCGTGGATGAGGTTGGCTTCACCAGCATCGACGTCGTCGGTACCGTGGCGGACGGCCTTCTGGCGAACCACCCCGACCTGGATGGCGTCTATGCTTCCTGGGATATCCCCGCCGCGGATGTCATCATCTCCGCGAAGGCCATCGGCATGGACAACCTGAAGGTCACCGGCGTCGATCTGGGCGACGACTCCGCCTACCAGATCGCCAGCAAGGGAATGTACTACGGCACCGGCTGCCCGAAGGCCGTTGAGACCGGCATTATCGAGGGCTATGCGATTGCCTGTGCCCTGATCGGCAAGCAGATCCCCACATACCTCTGCTCTTCCTCGCAGCCTGTTGCGTATGTGAACGTGCTGGACGCCTATCATACCTGCTTCCAGGTCGATGCGCCGGAAGCGGTACAGAAGGCATGGGCTGACAACCAGTAATTCGGTTTTCGAACACGGGGCTGTCTCTGAAGTGAAACAGCTCCGTGTGACGGAATCCTGCGGAAAAGCGATCCGACCGATGTCTCGATATGCGATTCAATGTGCGTTCTGCGCGGAACCAGGATTGATGGGAAAGTGACAGTTGCCTGGACGAATCCCGGTATGCGTCGGATATCCTTTCCGATTTCTTTGGCGCAAGCAATAAAGAGGAGCGAAGGGTATGAGCGAAATAGTTGCCTCCCTGGAGAACATTTGCAAATCTTTCAGCGGCGTACCGGCACTGAAAAGCGCCAGCTTTGACCTGCGCAGAGGCGAGGTCCACGCGCTGGTCGGCGGCAACGGCGCCGGGAAATCGACCCTGATGAAGATATTGAACGGCGTGTACGAAAAGGACAGCGGCATCGTCCGCATCGACGGTCAGGAGGTTCGATACAGGAACGTGACGGACGCGTGGAAATACGGCATCCGCATGATCTTCCAGGAATTGAGCCTTTCTCCCACGCTGTCCGTCTCAGATAACATTTTCCTGACCAGGGAAATCAAGAAGGGCGTGCTCCTGGACAAGAAAGAGATGCGGAAGCGGACGGCGGAAGCATTGAAGGAGCTGTCCATTGAAGCCGATCCCGACGATCTCGTCTCGGACCTGCCCGTAGGCACCTGCCAGTTGATCGAGATCGCAAAGGCGCTGTCCACCGACGCCAGGATACTGATTCTGGACGAACCTACGGCATCGCTGACAGAGCGCGAGACACAGACGCTGTTTGACAAGATCAGGCTGTTGAAGCAGAAGGGGATCTCATTCGTCTATATTTCCCACCGCATGAAGGAGATCCTTCAGATCTCCGATCGCATTTCCGTGCTGCGCGACGGTGAACTGGTCAAGACTTCGGACAGCAGCGAATATACGATCGAATCCCTGATTCGCGAAGTAACCGCCGGCAAGACTTCGGGCATGGTGTATACCGGCGGGTCGGAGGAGCAGTACGGAGAGGAACTGTTCCGCATAGAGAACCTGTCGATCCCCAAAAGGGTGCAAAACGTCTCCTTTTCCATTCGGAGAGGCGAGGTAGTCGGCCTGGCCGGGCTGATGGGCAGCGGAAGAACCGAGACTGCGGAAACGATTTTCGGACTGATGCCCGCTTCGAAGGACACGCGGATATACATGCATGGCCAACCGATCAGCATCTCCTCTGTACAGGACGCTGTCAGGCACAGGATTGCGCTGATCCCCGAGGACCGACGGCGCGAGGGATTGGTGCTGACGCATTCCGTCGAACAGAATGTCTGTCTGACGAACCTGAAGAAGCTGAAGATGCA
>JAILFI010000096.1 GCA_024697655.1 Clostridiales bacterium | reverse complement strand
CATTTAAAGAGACTTTTTCAAAGTCAGGATGTTCTGCCCGTCCTTATATTCATAGGTCACATCGTCCATCGTCTGCTTGACGAGGAAGATCCCGAGCCCGCCGATCTCACGCTGTTCTGCAGGCAGCGATACATCCGGATCCTGTCTGGCCAGCGGATCGTACGGCACGCCGCGGTCGACGAAGGTCAGTGTGACCTGCAGCGGGTTCTCCGAGACCTCCACGCGGATCGTGGCATTGCCTTTATCCGGCCGGTACGCGTAATTGGCGATGTTGACGAAGATCTCTTCGACCGCCAGATCGATCTGCATCTGGGCTCTCATCGGACAACCGGCCTCCTCGAGGTGTTCGTCCACGAAACTCATGACCTTTGCCAGATTTTCGCCGACCGCCTCGATCTCCATCTCGTTGCGGGTGAAGAGCAGACTGTCTGTACGTGCCAGCAGGTCGAGCAGTTCGCCGGTCCAGTGGGCGATCTCTTGGCGGCCCTGTTCGGACTCCTTGCCATTCCTGCGGATCGACCGCCGGATCATGCGCGTATAGCCGATGATACGCGCCTTGTCTTCCACTTTGCGGATGACCGCTTCATTCTGGGTGCCGAGATACTTCTCGAGCGTCTTGTGCCAGAACGCCGCCGCTGTATCGTGGTCAAATCCCTGGAACTGCCGAATGATCTCCGGATCGAGCTCCGAGAACCCGATATACGCATTGAACATCGATGCCAGTTCGAAGATGGGGTGACCGACCGCCAAAGTGTCCATGTCGATGAGCAGGACCTCGTCGCCGACGAGTTCCAGATTCTTTGTATGATAATCGCCGTGGATCATGTGGTTGTCTTGCGGCACTGCCTCGACCAGACGCAGCAGCTTTGCCCCGGCCTCTTCCGGCAGTTCGTTCTGCATGAACCGTGCCCAGTCAAGCGCCGTCTCGCGCATATCCGGCAGTTTGCCCTCCGGTACCACGGTGCCGTGGATGATCTTGAGCATTTCAACGTACTCGTCCACACACCAGTCCATTTTCTCCGGGTACGTGGCCAGGATCTTGGAAAACGATTTCGCATCGAGCAGTTCAAAGACCGATCCGTAGCTGTCCCCCACGCGGACGACATCATAGGAAATCGCCGTCGGCACACCCAGGATCATGGCCAGCCGCGCGACTTCCCGCTCGTGCTGGATCTCGTCGAGTGCATCGGCATTATTATAAACTTTAACAACATTATCCCCGTCGATCCGGTACACTGTGCCGTTGGCACCCTGGCCGATCACTTCGCAGCCGTCTACCGAAACAACGCGGTATGCCTTCTCCACCGTCATCATCTGGGTGAATCCAGTCATCTCAAGGATCTCGTATATCTCGGAACTCACCCCCGTGATCGTGAGATCTTCGTATCTTTTGCGCAGGCGCAGGATCATCCTGAGACCGGCACTTGAAATATAGACAAGGTCGCCCGCGTCGATCACCATCGATCTGGCCGCAGCATCCCCCAGAAGGGAGGAAATCTCCGCCTCTACAGCTGCCGCATTATTCGAGTCGATATGCCCTGCGAGAAACAGTTTGATGACGTCCTCTGTCACCTGCCCACGAACCTCTTCCATATCTATCTCCTTTTTCATTCAAAAGCGTTTCCTGATCCCCTTCCTTACCCCAGATCAAACGCGACTGCCAGCAGTGCGGACGCCATTTGTATAAGGCGGTCCCCTTCTGCACTGCCGGTCTTTTCTTCACGCAAAGAGGTGGCAGGCATCAAAATCCTACTTCAGTTACCAGTTCGTTATACGATATTCAGGATGTCGCAGAAACCTGTGACCTCGAAAACCTCCATGACAATGTCATTGACGCCGGTGACCGTCATCGCACCCCGCTCCTGCATCTTCTTTTGTGTTGCGAGAAGCACTCTGAGTCCGGCCGATGAAATATACTCCAGTTCTGCAAAGTCGAGTTCAAGTTCTGTCACACCTTCCAGCGCAGCATTCAGTGCCTCTTCCAGTTCCGGCGCGGTGGTGGTGTCCAGACGACCTTTGACGGCGACTGCAAGTTTGCTGTCTTCAACGGTTTTAATGATTTCCATGTGACCAAATCCCTTTCTATTAATCGAATTGGTTGCAATACGTAAATATTATACCATGATACCGTCCGGCTGGACACCCGTACCGCTGTCGGTAAAAACCACGGATGGCTGATCCGCACACAGATGCACAGCAGGCCGGCTTCCAACCTGCTTGTACGAATCGTAGTCGGTGATGCCTTCGCCGGTATTGGGAACAAAATGCGAATACACAAGATCGCCGGCAAACGCCAGGAGGAGCACGATGCAGACCGGCGCAAGGATCCTGGTGTTGACCCTCGACCACATCGCATCCAGGATCGGTACGATGAAGTAGACCGCCGCGCAGCCGCCCAGCGCAAAGACCATGAGGCCTTCGCCGCAGATCCGGCCGTTCAGGTTGAGGAAGTACCCTGTATAATCCCAGTACCGGACCCCTGAAGCCATCTCCATAACATACGATGTCGTAAATTCCACGACCCCGCAAAGGATGATGATCGCGAGCGCTTCGATGTGCGGCTTCGGACGGAACCGCGCCAGCAGCACGAGGATCATCGCGACCCCGCCGCCGTAGATCGGCAGCCACGGACCGTGCAGCGCGCCGCGGTTGACGAACACGCCGTCCTGGACCAGATGGATGCCCACTTCGTAAGACCAGCCGACGAATCCGAAGACGAAGAAGACCAGGATCACCGACCAGATCGTGTACGTCTTGAGGTAGCGGGTATTGCGGACGATCTGATTGTTTTTATCATCCCAGCGCGGGTTGAGCCGCTGCGGATAGATCTTCTGCTTGATCACAGCGCGGTCTTCCGCGATCTGCTGGCGGACGTTGTCGACCGCGTCATACTGCTTTTTCTCTTCGGCAGTGCCGGTCCAGAGCCCGAAATTCTTAGCGAAGAAACGCCGCGCGCCGTAGAGTTCCACACGGTTCTCGTCGATGAACTTCTTCTGTTCCTCGATATCCGCGTAGACCTTGCGCAGATGCGATTCCTCGTCATATTCGAACAGATATGTATCGTTCAGGCCTTCGGTCCCTTCGATGCCTTCTTCCTTGGCCATCCTGCGCCTCGCCGTGTAGTACTCGGCCTCCGTCGCCGTGGCGTATGGCATCAGCCAGAGGAAGCCGACGAATCCGAACGTCAGAGCGGACAGAATGTACCACCAGAAGAAGGAAAATTCCAGCTTGAACATTTCCCATTTGTAGCCGTCCATCATACGGCGGGAGAGACGGATGGCCTCCCGGGGCTTGATATCCGGGTTCTCCGCGACGATGTACGGCACCATCGCGTAAGAGTAGTGTTTGATGATCCCGCCGATGATCGTCAGATCCCAGAGCATCTGATAAACTGCCTGCAGCGAAAGCGTGAGGGACGCCCGGACCCAGCGGTGGACAAGTTTGAAGTGCAGCGCATGACCGATCGGAACGCTGTCATAAAGGCGCATCTCCAGCACCATACGGGACAAGATGCCGCGGTACAGGTTTTTCAGGAAGATCCACACAGCGAGCGCCACCAGCAGATCCCCGATCAGGAAGATGAATGCCACTGCGGAAGAGGAATGGAATACGGAATGCAATGCATTGAAGAGTTTCAGGTAATGCTGGCCGGAAGAAAGCGTGTTGGCAATCATCGCAAAGATCCCGCTTTGTCTGCCCTGGATCTCATTGGTCAGCTCCGCCTCCTGATATTCTTTCAACTGCTCCGCCGATTCCGTCCTGCCTGCTGCGATATTATCGTCGATGATATCCTGCAGGACCTTTTCATGGGTCTTTTCGTTATTGATCTTGAGCTGCTGCCCGCCGGGGGTGATCTCCTGCCCGGTCACGAATGCGTACAGGTCTTCCGCCTGCGACTGGACAAACCCGAACTCACCCGCGAAATAGATCGCGAGAAGGCAGAGAATGACCAACAGGAAATAATGCTTTTTAACTGTCTTCCTGCCGGCAGCTTTCCACTCTTTACGCACCCCGGTCGGTTTTAGTTTTGCTTTTGCCATCGTTTTCCCACTTCCTTTTTTATTTGACATCGATCACGACGATCTCACTAATAGTCCCTACACGGATCGGCGGTCCGTAGAAACCGACCCCGGAAGTAACCACGACCGTGGCATCCCCCCAGTTTTTGATCCCATACGACTGCGGATCATGGATCCGGCCCCATACATTGCCCGGGAAGATCTGTCCGTCGTGCGTGTGCCCGCACACCGTCAGGTCGATCCCGTAGTCCTGCAATGTTTCCAGCTCGACCGGTTCGTGCTCCAGCAGTACGATCGGCGCATCCGGATCGGTGTCCGCAAAGAGTTCGTCGAGGCTCATCCGCTCCCCGACGCCGTCCCCGGGCCGCTTTTCATCGCGCCGTCCGGCGAGGACCAGCCCGTCCAGTTCGGGCAGCGTGACGGTCTCGTCAGCCAGGAGCGTCCATCCGCAGGCGTTGAGCCATGGCTCCATGCCGGGATTACGGACAGCATCTTCCGCCTTGTTATAAGTGAATCCGCCGAAGAGCGGTTCGTCGACATCATGATTGCCGTAGACGACATAGACCCCGTATTCCGCGTCGATCTTCCGCATTACCGCCGCATACGCATCCGGATCTTCCATCGCGCCGAACGCGCTCGTCACAAGATCGCCCGCCACGAGGACCAGATCCGGAGCCTGCTCATTGATGCGGTCCACCATATCCTCATACAGCTCGATATCGGAGTTGACGCCGATGTGCAGATCGCCGATAAGGACGATCCTGAGCGGCTCAGTCTGCCCAAGCTGTTCTTTGGGGATCTCATAGGATGTCACGTGCACATTCTGCGCCGTCTGCGCACCGCAGATATTGATGATCACGGTCCCGATGAGCAGCACGATGATGAGAGCTGCTGAGAGGAATCTTTTCGGTCTCCACTTTTCGCGCCTTCTGCCTCTGTACACGAACCGCACGATCAGAAGCACCAGCCAGATCAGGAGCAGCGGAACGGAGAAGTACAGCAGATACCCGATGAAGACATTCCCCCAGCGCTGGAAGAAGTATCCCGCCGGGCCATCCGGCAGCATCGCGCCGAGCGCAGAGAACGAAAGAAGCACGAACAATACTCCCATAATCAGCCGCACCGGCCACTTTCTCCGGTACGAAGGCCCTGCAGCACCGCCAAAAGCGGATCTTCTTTCCGGGCAGAGAGCCCGCTGCAGCGGCCCGTACAGGATCGCAAGTGCCGCCGCGCAGATCGCGATATAAATGATCAGAATGATTGCCAGTCTCATGTATGTCTCCTATGCGATCGACTGAGGGTCCACTATTTGATAATGCAGCAGCAGCAAACCTGCTGTCCAGAACACGACGGTAAAGACCGCTAACAGGATCAGCTGGGTCTTTTTTGTGATCTTCAGATACAGAAGATACTCCCGCACAAATGCGTTCATGCTGATAGTCAGCGTCGTCCGGGCGCCGTACCCGATGCAGGCGATCCTGTTCCGGCGCGCCAGAATGAGCGCACGCAGCACGTGATAGGCCGTGCTGACCACGGCGAATTTGGGCGGCTGCGGCGATCTTTCCCCATAGTCCCCGCATAACAGCGCATAGCTTTCGAGCACCATTGTCTCTGTGCTTCTGCCGTTCCGCTCGATAAGAATATCCTCTTCCGGCACACCTTGCTCTTTTGCATAAGCCGCCATCAAATCGCAGGCTGCAGTCCCGTCTGCCACATAACCACCGCATAATACCAGTTTTGATCCCTCGTTCATGCGGTAGACCTCGATTCCCTTATCCACGCGTCCCCGGACAATTTCAGCGACCGGCTCCCGCTTGATCGGGCGTCCCAGGACCACAACGTACGAGAGCCCTTTCGGTCCCTTACGGTGTCTGAGGTTGATCTCGCTGGTCAGTGTCAGGATCGTCCGCAGGAAGATCGTATAAGCGAAGATCACCGTGATGTATATGTACAGCAGCGAGGAAAAACTGTCTGTGCCAAATCCCTTGGCGAGCGGCCACAGGATCATATACACGAGGGCCGCCAGCGAAAAGAATACCGCAAACGTATTGCGCAGATGCAGTCCATGCTTCACCAGATTGCGGATGCCGGCACCCAGTGTTAAAAGGACCAGCAGCGTCGGGAGCAGCCCCAGGATCGGCAGCACGATCACCACGACATGATATGCAAACCGCGTGATGGCTGCATCCGGCATCGCTATATGCAGAAGGGCCGCTTCAGCTAAGAGCATGAGCCCCAGCAAAAGGCCGCTCAGCGCCAGCAGCACACCGCACAAAGGCCGCCGCGGCTCCCTGTGATAGCTGAACAGGAACAAACCGAATACTATGAGTACCGGGATATGTAAGAAGATACACGCGCCAATTACGATTCCCAAAGACATAAAATGCTTTCCTTTGGTCAGTATCCCATCTGCCGGAGCTCACTGACCATATCCACATACCAGGAAGACAGATCTGCCCGGCCTTTTTTATCCATCCATTTCGCCCGGCCTCCGCACGCCATCGGGTGGGAGATCCCTTCTCCGTCCACGCCAAGACAGACGCCGCGGAACGTTCCCCAGGCGGCTGAAGTGACCGGTACGAAACCATCATTTGCCCCCTGCATCTTCTCGATCACTGCGTGGAAGACGCCCAGCGGAGGATCGGTGCTGCGCTGCTTCATATCGCAGGCCCAGCTCTGATAATACACCCCCGGTGCATCCGTCACCAACTCATTGAAGACCGTCATATAGTCTTCACTGAACTGATCGAAAACCGACAGCGTTTCCGGCCGGTCTCCGCCGTCTGAACGCACCATCATCGCAAAGAGTCCGTAGAACTGCTGCAGCAGTGCCGGGGATTTTTCTTTCATTTTATCGATCGCGCCAAGTCCGCGGTGCGGTGTCGCCACTGTCGTCAAAGACGCGACACGGTCAGCCATATCGAGACAGCTGATCATGTATCTCGCATCGATCCCGCCTTTGGAATGGGCAATGAGATTGACTTTCTGTGCACCGGTCTCCTGCAGGACCTGCAGGACCCGCTCTTTGAGCTGCTGCGCATTGACCGTCACCGACGAATAACTGTCCTGCCCGCCGAAAAAAACATCGGCACCGCAGCGCCGCAGCGCATCCGGCACCCAGCCCCAGTAATGCGGGTTTTCTTCATCCGTATAGCCGATCCCGTGCACAAGGACCACAGGATATTTTGTTCTGCAGCAATCGGCCGGCCTGGCTTGTTTGTCTTCCATCTAAGTTTTAATAGAGATAATTCTCCAGCAGGTATTTGACATAGCCGCTGCTGGTAAAAGCGGCAAATTTCTGGTATTGATCGGACTTTTCACTGTCCGCGTAATCGCAGATGCTCTTGACGACCAGCGCCCTGGGCCGCGGTCCGGCACAATGCTCCGCCGCGTAGTAGATGCTGTAGGACTCCATGTCCAACCCTACCGTATGCGGGAACAATGCATGGATGCGCTTATCTACGATCTCCCGGTTGGCAACAACGGTGGTCCCGCAGGCCATCGGCCCCACGTGGATATGGAACTCGTTGTCCTCCCGTCCGAGGGTCTCCATAACTATCGCCAGCATTTCCGGGTCGATGCGGACCGATATGGGGCGGGGCTGAAAACCGATCGATCCAAAAGCGATCTCCGACTCATTCTTGCCGACAAATTTGCCGGTCGAGTAATCCCAGATCATATCCGGCACCAGAACGTCACCATAAAGCTGCGCGGATTCTTCGCCGATGCCGGCAGCAATGCCGCACATGATCAGATACTTCGGCCGGAAGGTATAGATCATTTTCGCCGCCAGCATGGAAGCCGCCGTCATCCCCATATATGGCTGCTTTGCCGTGACGACGAGGCGCTCCCCGCCGCCCGCCTCATAGGCTGCCGTCTCGTAGATCTGCGGGTCGCCCGGTACATCGACTTGTTCCCATCCGTCAAACAGATTTCTGACACTGTTCTCTTCAATGGGCACCGCCGTGATGATCGCAGCGGTACAGCCATACCCCTCCGCGTTTTTTCGAAACTGTGGTGCGGTATTCCGGGTCATCGTCTGATCCTTCCTGTCCAGGTTTCATAATTAAATATTATAATCGACATACAGCGGAATGCTCATCAGTATCGCGAAAAGAACAAGCGCGGCGATGATCAGAATATGCCTTTTCCGCTCAGATACAAGAGCGGCAATGAACTCGCGCACAAATGCATTGATCCAGAAATACCGCTTGGTCTGGCTGCCGATGCCCTCTGCCGGGACTCCCTGGGCAAAAGCGAGCTGCCCCGACCGGAACACGTGATAATTGGTCGTTGAAAATGCGACCTTCGGCGCAGCCGCAGCGTCTGTATTCTCCTGCACAGCAGCCTCTCTCTCCTTGATCAGCGCCAGGGAGTTGCGGAAATTCTCATAGGTACTTGCCGATTGCTCCTCGGCCAGGATCTGCTCTTCCGGGATCCCCTGTGCGAGCAGGTAGTTGCGGATCGCCGCCGCCTCGGCCATCACCTCGTCGGAACCCTGCCCGCCGGACGGCACGAAGACGATATCCTTGCCGGTCTTTTCTTTCTGCATCGCCGCAAATTCGATGGCACGGTCGGTGCGTCCCTGCAGCAGTTTTGTCAGGGACCCATCCTTGCCGATCTGGCAGCCCAGAATGAGAATATAATCTTTGTCAAAAGCGGGAATATGTTTGGCCGCTTTGACGCTGAGCACGATCGTCGCGATCAGCACACACTCCAGATAGGCAGTCACCAAATAGATACTGTTTTCGATCGCTTCTGTGATGTACAGGGCTGCCCCCTGACTATTGTGCACATCGATCATCGTTGCATGCCACTGCAGGTAATAATCCATCACCATCGGGAAGAGCAAACTCACACAGAAGAAGATGCCGAGGATCGCCCCGAGCATATTGCGCCAGTTCCGGCCTTCATGCCGCATCAGATCGATATTGCTCGCTGTGACCAAGATCGATACAAGGAACGCAGCGGGCAATGAGATCAATGCCAAAGTGCTCGCCGTGGCAGTGACCGAATGGATCGTCTGCCCAATGCTGTTGAAAGAGAAGACATTTAACACAGACTGCAGGATCCAGACGCCCAGAAAGACCAGCAGACCCAGATATAATACATTCCGGTACTGATACATACTCAGTCTGAGCCCGTCGCGGTATTTCCGCAAAGATCCGGAAAACAGCAGCAGCAAATACAGCAGCGCTGCGATCGGTACTACGACCCCGCCCCTGCAGGCACCGAAATACCCATCGACCGTAATGATGCCGCCGTGGTGTACATAGAACTGTTTTCCTACACCAATACCGTCCGGTCCTGTTGCTTCCACGTACGCGTTGCCGCGGCCGATGCTGCGCACACACAGCGTGAGAACGCCATCTTCCAGTGACACATCCTCCAGTTCGATGACCCCTTCTGCCGGGTCGACAGTCACGTCGATCTCTGGCAATGAATCCGGCATCCCTCCATAAAACGGTGTCTGTGTCACAATTGTTTTTCCGGTCACTGAAATGACAGCCATACACAGCGCCAGCAGAGCGATTCCTATAATGATGTAATACTTTTTCTTCATTTTCTGACGACCGTTCGTTGATTCTACAGAGAATATTTTGTCCCAAGTATAATTTTACTCTTTTATTCCGCATTTTGTCTATGAGAATATGGATTCCCCCCTTGTTTGACAGCACTCCCGCCGTTCTCTATACTGGTGGTTAGTCAAAGTTTCGAATCGAAACCGAAATTTTGATCCGTAAAACTTGAATGATAGGAAAGGGATTAATCATCATGCGTTATCCAAATGCCCAGGCAGGTATTAAAAAAGTTTTTGTCGCGGAGATCCTCACGCTTGTGATGGCCTTACTGGTCCTGGTAGGCGCTGTCATGGCACTCGTTGGCGTGGAGGGCGAAGGCACCCTCTCCGATGATGCGGTCGCAGGGACGATCCTTGGCGGCGGCGCTCTGCTGCTGGTCTCCGCCGTGATCGGAATCATTTCGATGATCATCAATCTGATCGGTCTCCACCGCGGCGGCAAGGACGAACCGGGGATGCGTTATGCATTCATCATGGCGATCCTGGCACTCGCCAGTTCTGTCGCCGGCGGCGCACTGACAGCGAATGGATCTGCCTCGATCGGCAACATGCTCTCCGATCTGACAGGCCTGTTCAACTTCCTTGTTGTCGCCTTTGTGATCTCCAGCGTCATCCGGCTGGCTGAGCTCCTCGGCGACCAGAGGATGATCGGCAAAGGGCACCGTCTCAGTGCAGTCATTCTGCTCAGTTTGCTCGGCTCCCTCATTCTGAACATCCTCCCCGCTCTTTTCCATATGGACATGTCGGATAACATCACCGGCATCATAGGTCTCGTATCTGCGCTGGCAGCGGTCCTCGCCTACATTTTGTATCTCGGCTTCCTCAGAAATGCGGTCAAAATGCTGAAAAAGTAACAACTGTCCGCTTTCAGAGAGCACCTCACAGCACACAAAAAAGACACTGCTTCTCCGGCGCACCGGCAAGACAGTGTCTTTTCTTTTGCAATCGTTGATAACGGCACGGCTTCGCACCGCCGGTAAAACTATTCAGCGGCCTCTTCTCCGTCGAAGGTGATCTTGGTACGGTCTACACCGTTGTCTTTATAGACTTCCAAGGTGTAGTGGTAAAGGGTATCACCGTCCTGTACTGTGAAGGTGGTCGTGCCGTAATCGCTGGCATGGATATAGATGCGCCCCTGTTCCGGATCGACCATCTGAATGTTGAAGGGCTCGGGTCCCTCCGCCCGCAGCGTGGCTTCCGCTGTGAAGGTCATACCGTCCGGCAGCGATTCCTCCGCGGTCAGATCCACCTTCGGCATCGTGAACGTCAGCACGATGACCACGATGACCGGAATCACCAGACCGACGATCTTCTGCAGGACCGTCGGGAAGAATGCCAGAATGTACACCACGATCTGCAGCACACAGAGTGCGGATGCCAGAAGCAGCGCGGGCTGACTGACCGCACACTGGTACGCGGTCATGCCCAGAAATGCCAGCACCGGTGCGAAGATCAGTACGCTCAGCCAGTTCCGTTTCGTGATATACCAGCCGGCGAACGCCATCGGGAACGTCAGCAGCGTCGCGATGAACCAGCGTTTGTAGTACATGAAGATGCCCCAGCCAAACATCGAGAACGGGACCTGCAGCAGGTAGATGAGCGGCTGGCTGATCAGGAAGAACACAAACACCTTCAGGGCCGACTCGAGCGGCTTCTCGCAGTTCGCCATGATCAGGACCGCGGGCACGAGCCACGCCTCCAGATACACGCCCATCCGTTCGAAGGAGGTGCCCTTAAAAGCCGGCACGATCAGAAAGGCCGCCGTCAGGACCGCCGCGCCGACCGCCAGCAGGATCACCACCGGCCAGCTCATGGTGAGACCACCGTAGATCTTTTCTAAAAACTGCGGTTTGATTCTTTGCTCACTGTTTCTGTTCAATTCCATATCTTTAACTATCCTTTTCCGTACCGGGTGTCATTCCGGGGAATCGCATACCCTGTTCATCCCGCAGGCTTAGAGCTTGACCGGATCCCATCCCTCATCCTGGAACTGCGTCACAGGCAGTTCATTGAGTTTGACGTATTCCGCCACCGTGATCTTCCGGAGGTCCTGATGGTCTTCGTCATTGCTGAAGACCGCCTGGAAAGCCTCGTACTGGTCGCCGAACAGGGCTTTCGCGCTCTCTTCAAATCCGCTGCCGTCTTCCACGGCATCGAACTGCGTGACCGCATAGTGATGCGGACCGTCCTGCTTAAGATGCATGACGCCGGGGAACCTGCCACCCGAAACACTCTTGAGCGTCTCACCGTCGATCTTGTAATTGTCGAGTTCGAAATCGCCGTACAGAAGCACCTCTTCACCGGCATTGTCCGTATAGAAGATATTCACGGTCGGGATGTTCGCATCCGCCTCATCATAATTCCCGCTCATCTCATCGACGATGTACTTATACGCCGCACGCTCGATGGGATCGTCTCCGGCATAGCCGTATGCAGCGCCGTCTGGTTCATCCTCTCCGAGATACTCCTCCAGCGTGAGTCCTTTTTCGGTGATCTCCTTCGCGACCGCCGGGGAACCCATATACCGCATGTGCCAGGGTTCATAAGCATATCCTACGACATCCTCTTTGCCTTTCGGGACGCGGAGGATGAATCCGTACTCCGGCATCATCTCATGGACCTTCTCCCAGATCTCGACTTCCTTCATCATCTCCTCGTTCTCGTAGATCAGCTGGTCGCCTTTCTTGAGGCAGACATCGATCGCAAAGCCGGTGTGATGTTCCGAAGTGCCCGGCACCGCGACGTACTTCTTGCAGTAGTCCTCGCCGTACTCCTCTTCAAACTCCGCCCACAGTTCTTCCTGCCGTTCGACGGAACGGTAGCAGCTGTCGAGTTCGATATCGACGCCTTCCTTGAGCAAGGCGTCTCTGAGTGCAAGATACGCCTCATAGGAAGTCTTTTCGACCCGGATGTCTTCGTCGTAGGCGTTCTTCATC
>JAILFI010000080.1 GCA_024697655.1 Clostridiales bacterium | reverse complement strand
GATAAGAAAAGAGTCCTGGTGCCGGAGCACAAGAAGCCGGACCGCACGCAGGTATTCACCAGAGAAGAGCAGAGAAAACTCGAAGAGCTGGCATGGAAGGACTTTGAGACGAAGCACTACAACGTGCATCAGCTGACACCGCTGGCAGTCATGTTCATGTTCTACACCGGCGCCAGAGTCGGTGAGATCTGCGGCATCAGGTACAGCGACATTGAAGGCAACAACCTGACCATCCGGCGAACCGTACATCATCCGGACAACGTGGTCACAGAGGATACCAAAGGCACTTTCGGTGACAGGGAGATCCCTCTTGTGCCAAAAGCATGGAACCTGATCAATGCAGCCAGACAATGCCAGCAAGAGAACGATGCACCGGATGACGGTTACATCTTCTCTATGAATGAAGGGCCGCTGCTCTACACGTCGGTAACGAAGGCATTCTACCGCTACTGCGACATACTGGGCATCGATGCCAAAAGTTCGCACAAGGCGAGAAAAACCTTCGTGTCCACCATGATTGATGGCGGTGTCAGCATCAACACAGTGCGCAAAATAGTCGGCCATACCGACGAGCGGACAACACTCAACAATTACTGCTACGACCGAAGCACGGACGAAGAGAAAGTGCGGAAGATGGCCGCAGCACTCGGATGACCCCTCACTGTGTTCAAGGGGCGTGTTCAAAAAAGGGCAGTTTTTCGAAGAATACAAGCGGATTTTTACAGCAAAGGTCACGGCTTAGAACCCAGTCATTGCAACGCCAGACAAGAAAAAAGGAAGTGCTTTCACACTTCCTTTACTGGTGGAGCATACGGGGCTCGAACCCGTGACCTCTTGACTGCCAGTCAAACGCGCTCCCAGCTGCGCTAATGCCCCAGGATGCGGTGTCTTAGCACCGCACCAGGTATGGAGCCACCAATCCGGATCGAACGGACGACCTGCGCGTTACGAATGCGCTGCTCTACCGACTGAGCTATAGTGGCATACCGTGCCTGCATAAGATAATACTATTTTTACACTGCCAAGTCAAGAACTTGTTAACCGCCTGCTAGACAGCGTGTTATCACTAAAATACCAGCTGCAACAGCAGCATATAGACGATGGTTCCGACGACCATGCTGAGCAGGGAGTTCCGCCGCCACAACTGCAACAGTACCGTTACAAGCACCGCGATCAGCTCCGGCAGCCCGTGCGGTGCGGTGAGGATCGGCGTCGCTTTGAGGCAGTACACCAGCAGCATCCCCATAATCGCATAGGGGAGCACATCGCCGAGATAAATGATGCTCTTAGGAGTCTCTTTGCCGCGGAATACAAGAGCCGGCAGGAAACGCAGTGCCGCACTGACGAGCGCGATCGCAGCTACAATACCAAGGGCGTGTCCGGTCGTGATCACGACGGATCACCCCCTTCCACAGGGTCCTTTACAGGCATCTTGCCGCGCTTTTCGATCGGCTTTTTGAGCGCGAGCAGCGCCGCTGCGATGATGATCATCGCGGGGATCAGGAAGTTGGACGGACCGACGATCAGCAGGCAGACCACGCTGATACCTACCCCGAGCACCGCCGGGATGTGTTCCTTGTTGTCCCGCCACTGATCCACAAAGATCGTGATGAACAGCGCCGTCATGATGAATTCGACACCTTCCGTGCTGAACGGGAGCGCCGAGCCGATCAGCACGCCGATCATGTCGCCCACGATCCAGTAGATCTGATCGAACAGGGTGACGTAGAACCAGAATTTATTCGGGTCTTCCCCTTCCGGACCATCGTCCGAGACGATGATCGCGTAGCTCTCATCGACCAGCCCGAAGATCATGTACGGGCGCCGCCAGCCGGCATCCTTGTACTTCTCGACCGTCGCGAGCCCGTAGAACAGGTACCGCGCATTGACCATCAGCGTGACAATGGCACTGGTGACGATCGACGCCCCGCCTGCGAGCAGATCCACGCCGACGTACTGCATCGTGCCGGAGAAGATCGTGATCCCCATCAGCGCAGCCATGCCAACGCCAAACCCCGCCTTCTGGAGCAGGATGCCGAAGCCGATGCCCAGCACCGTATAGCCCGTGAAGACCGGGATCGTCTTTATGAATACATACTTGAAATACTCTTTCTTACTCATAGCAAGCCTATGATATCACTCTGCACCGTCATCGAAAAGATGCCAGATAAAACGCAGAGTAATCAGTTAATTGTCGTCCTCTGAAGATGCTTCTTCGTTCTTGATTTTATGGACATGCACGAACCGGCACTCCGGGAAATCCTTGTCGAATTTGCAGATGCCTTTGTAATCGCAGTACGTGCAGGCACTTCTCTCGTGATCGGTGCGCCGCGGTGCGATATCGAGATGCCCTGTGGTGATCTCCTCCGCCATCTGCTGCACCCGTTCGCCGACCGCCGTCAGCAGCGCATCGAAGTCTTCCTGCTTCAGCAGCTGCAGTTCGGCGCTTCCCTCGGCATGCTCCTCGACGCCCTTCTTCGGGTCCGCTTTGACGTGCTTGATCGGCACGACGGTCCCCTTGTTGTCCGCGGCGAAGTCGCCCTCGATGCTCTCGATGACATCGTCCCGCTCGAGCATGAACCCGTTCATCCTGAGCTGCCGCCGGATCTTTTCTTCAATGACCTGTTCGATGCCGCCGGCTTTCTCGATCGTCGAAGCCGCGATGTTGTTGCCGTCCATCAGCGGTGCATCCACGGGGAAGTAGAACGCACCGACCGGTTCGCGCACCGTACTGTCCGTACCGGCTGCCCCCTGCTCCGATGCCGCCGCCAGGTATAGGAACAACTGCAGCTGCAGGCCGGCTCTCGCCTCTTCTTCTTTATATTTCTTCTTTTCCGATTTGTAATCGATGACCTTGACCTTACCGCCGGGCAGATAGTCGACACGGTCGATCGTCCCCTCAACGAGCACATCCGTACCATCCTTGGTCGCGATGCGCACCGGCGGGATCTTCCTGCCCCTGCCGAACGGCATCTCGTAGGCCATCCCCTCGATCGCTCCCTTGCGCACCTGCTCGACCATGATGCGGCCGGCTGTGCGGCAGAGCAGTCTGAGACGCTGTGCGCGGTACCGTTCCGGCTTGTCGCTTTCCAGAAGGCCTTCCCTGAATTCGTGGAATCGCTCTGTCAGGATCTCATCCATCATCCGGTCGCGCGCCTCCTGGCTCGTCGTCATCCAGGGCGATTCCTTTTCATCCGTGATCCTGACGCCGTCCTTGGTGAGCCGCTGCGCCAGTTCCTTGAGCGCCCAGTGATAGACATCTCCGAGATCGAAAGCCTGCACCGTGTAGTCCTTGGGCTCTTCCGGCCGCAGCCCGTATTTGACAAAGTGCGCGAACGGACAGCCGCCGTACTTCTCAAGACGGGACGGGCTGACAGAGAGGATCTTCTCTGCCGCCTGCGGGTCAGCCTTTGCTTCCTCCCAGGCATGTGCGTAGAGCGCCATGGCCGTATGCGGGCCGATGGGGTCCGCGATGTTGCGGAACGCGATGGCTTCCTCGATCCTCGCCGCATCGGACGGCCGGTGTTCGCGGTACCAGAGAAGCGCTTCCGCAGCCGCCGGATCCAGCGGTTCTTCCGGATGGGTGACCTGCCGCTTGAAATACCGGCCGAGGTGCTCGAGCGTACTCTGCTCCCCGCCGACGAGGTCCAGAAAACTGCCCGTGTTTTCGACATCCCGCTCTTCTTCCAGACCAGGGAAGACCGAACGGATCGTCTCGTAGATCGATGATGGATGCAGCGATTCGCCGTCCGGATCCGCCGCGGCACAGCTCATCCAGAGCAGTTCGTCCGCACGCGACAGATCGCGGTAGATCGCCAGGTTTTCTTCCATGACGCGCAGGCGGTCCATCTTGCAGAGCGGCACATCGCGGTCGCTCAGATAGGTCTTTTCATCCTCGGTCAGCACGTCCTGGCTGCGCACATCCGCCGGCAGGATGCCGTCGTTGGCGCCGAGCACGAACAGTGCGCGCACACGCCCGGTGCGGGTGCGCTGCATGGTGCCCATGACAAGGTTGTCCGCGGTGGGCGGCAGGACGCCGACCTCCACGGCTTCGATGCCGGCACGGAAGGTGTCGGCGAACACACGCTTCGAAACGTGGTCCTCTCCCATGATGGCAACGATCTGATCGAGGATCTCCATTGCGATATTGAAGATCTGCGCGGTCTCCTGCGCCAGATCGCCATCCCCCGCAGCGAGCTGTTCGTCCACCAGCTCTTCCATACGGGCCGGCAGCGCCGCTTCCTCCTGCAGGTACGTAAACAGTGTCTCCGCCTTGTCCCGCACGGTATCCGCTTTCTCGAAGGCTTCGGCAAATGCCGCCAGCGGGGTGACAAAGGACGCGCGGAGCGATTCCAGCTCCCGGAACGCCTCTTCCCCCAGTTCGGCAGCGCCTTTTTCGAACGGTTTGCAGAACCGGCTTCCATTGATGCGGTAGTGTTCACAGTAATTCTCGAACCGGCTCACATCCGCCAGGTCCATCCCGGCGAGGCCGGTCTTCAGCAGCGCCATGACATCGCGCCGCCGCCACCCTCTGGTGACGATATCGAGCAGCGACAGGATGAAGGTGACCGCCGGGCTCGCCAGCACGTCCCGCTTCTGGTCGAGGAACAGGTCCATCCCGTACCCCTTGAACACGCGCCGCGCGATGCTGCCGCGGACGCCCAGATCGTTGCAGATCAGGACGATGTCGCGGTACCGGTAGCCTTCTTCCTGGACGAGCTGGCGGATCTTCTGCGCCGCGCTCGCCGCTTCGCTGTAGTAGTTGGCCGCTTTTACGAGCGTGACCCCGTCATAGTCGCTGCCCGCAGCGGGGCTCATCGCAAAGAGCTGGGACTCCAGGTGCGACAGCGCCGGCTTTCTGGTCTGCTCCAGGCTGTAGGTCAGCGGCACCTGCTGCACTTCGTATGGGATCCCGTTCTGCTTTGCCAGGTCGATGCACCGATCCTTCATCATTTTGCCCAGCGCAAACAGTCCGCCGTCATCCTCCGGATCGTACCCGAGCATGATGACGACATCCCGGCTGACCTTCAGCAATTCTTCGATCATCCGCAGATTGCCCGGCGTGAAGTAGTCAAATCCAAAGATCACCACCTGCCGCCCGGTGATGCTGTCACACTGCGCCATGCGTTCGCAATACAGATCGATCAAGTCTTCCGTATCGACGTATTTCCCCTTGATCGCCTCTTCATAAGCGGCAAAGACGATGCCGATCTCGTGAAGTTTCCGGCGCAGGTGATCGCGGTCTTCCGGCAGCGATTCCACTGCGATCTCCAGGCTCTCCGGCGTCGCCCCGTACTGCTTCATCTGCGAGATCATGTCGTTGAGCATCGAAAGGAAGGCCGTGTTCTCTCCGTACCGGCCATAAAGATCCAATTCATTCTTGTGCTCGCGGACGATGCGGCCGAGCAGCATGTGCCTGCCGTAGCGGTCGATCATCCGGCGTCTGCCGCCTGCCTCGTTCAGGATGCGGCTGCCGAGGCGTGAAAAAGAAAGGACCTCCATCCCAAGAAGTCCTTTTCTGCCGCGGCTTTTGAGGAGATCCTTCTCCGCCTCGAGCGTATACTGGTCCGGTACGATCAGCAGTGCGTCTTCTGCACAGCGGTCGAACAGGTACCGGTCTTTATCCACGTTTTCTCTGGCATAACAGATGGTCAGCATCTGCGATCGTCCTCCCGGGCGGGCCGCCGCCCTTTTCTATCCGAGCATGAACAGCACCTGGCACTTGCACGCCAGCTCGTCGCCGACGTACGCTTCGCAGCTGCCTGTGCCTGCCCGGCTTCTGAGTTTGTCCATGGTGACCTTGAGGATCAGATCATCCCCGGGGACCACCTTTCTCTTGAACTTGGCCTCTTTGATCCCGCCAAAATACGCCGTCTTGCCCTTGTGGTCCTCCATGGAGAGCACCGCGATGGCGCCCGCCTGCGCCAGCGTCTCAACGATGAGCACGCCCGGCATGACCGGCTCCTGCGGGAAGTGACCCTGGAAGTAGTACTCGTCCGGGCTCACGTGCTTGACCGCCGTGATGCTCTTGCCCGGCTCCAGTTCCAGCACTTCATCCACGAGGAGGAACGGCTCCCTGTGCGGGATGATTTTCTTGATGTCTTCTTTGTTCATCAACATAGTAGTTTGCTCCTTAAGGAATCGCTAGTCTTCGTATTTCTTGACGATCAGAGTACCATTGTGACCACCGAAGCCCAGCGAATTGCTCATCGCATAGGTGAGGTCCGCCTTGCGGCCTTCGTTCGGAACGTAGTCCAGCGTCAGTTCCGGATCCGGCTTCTCCAGGTTGATCGTCGGCGGAATGTACCCCTCTTCGATCGCCTTGAGGCAGAAGATCGCTTCTACGCTGCCGGCCGCGCCGAGCAGATGGCCGATGTTGCCCTTGGTGGAGCTGACCGGTACTTTCGTGTCGTCGCCGAACGCGAGCTTGATCGCGCGTGTCTCGGACAGGTCGTTGAGCGGCGTGCCCGTACCGTGCGCGTTGATGTAATCGACATCCTCAGGCTTGATGCCCGCTTCTTCCATCGCCATCTTCATGGCTCTTGCCGCGCCGTCGCCGGACGGTTCGGGAGCGGTGATGTGGTACGCGTCACAGGTCGTGCCGTAGCCCGCGATCTCGCCAAGGATCTTTGCGCCGCGCGCCTTCGCATGCTCCAGTTCTTCCAGTACGAAGAAGCCGGCGCCTTCGCCCATGACGAAGCCGTCTCTTTCCGCGTCGAACGGGGTGG
>JAILFI010000047.1 GCA_024697655.1 Clostridiales bacterium | reverse complement strand
CAGCGAGTTCGCGGCGCAGCGCCTCCCGGTATTCCTCCGGTTCTTCGCGCAGCAGTTCTGCGGTCTTCTTCAGCATCGGCAAATCCTGCGATTCCGCGCCGAACGCCACATGCGTCACCACGCCCAGGCGCTTCATGATCTCCATCGCGCCGAACGCAAAATACTCGGCGCTGTTGCACGCGTACGCGAACGGCAGTTCCAGCACGAGATCCGCTCCGTTCTCCGCGGCGATCTGTGCCCTGGTCCATTTATCCAGCAGCGCAGGTTCCCCGCGCTGCGTAAAGTCGCCGCTCATCACGCACACGACAAAATCGGCCGTACTTACCGCCCGGGCTTCCCCCAGGTGGTAAATATGGCCGGTATGCATCGGATCATATTCAGCAGTGATCCCTACGATACGCATGGTCGTCCCCTGCTGTTCAGCCGGAATGACTACTCCAGATCGTCGTCGAGTTCCGCGTCGTAGTCGCTCACAGGAGCGGGCGCCGCACCGCCGACTTTTGTCATCTGCACGTTCGCGTCGTCAAGATTCATGGATGTCTTGTAAGCCATCTCCTTGATCTCGTCACGGTTGGAAGCCAGCGTCGCGTTGACTTCATTGAAGGTCATCTCAAGACGCCCGAACATATCCTGGAAATAGGTCGAAGACAGTTCATCCATCTTTTCCTGGAAATCGAACAGGATCCCGTCGACATAGTCATAGGTGCTCATCTTGAGCTGGCGGATATTGTTCTCGGTGGTCATCATCAGCTGCTCCGCTCTTTCCTTTGCGCGGACCATGATGTGATCGTTGTCGATGAGGTCTTCCGCCTCTTCCTCCGCCTTGCGGATGATGGTCTCGTATTCGTTTTTAGCTTCACCCAGGATGCGGTCTCTTTCGTTCTTGATCCATCTCGCCTGCTGGATCTCTTCCGGCAGTTCTGTGCGGATCTCTTTCACGATCTCAAGAAGCTCATTGCTGTCGACCATGATCTTGCCAGAAAGCGGGATCCCCGACGCAGTATCAACGATTTCTTCGATCTCATCCAAAAGCTCTAAAACTTTCATCTCAAACTCCTGTTTTTCTTTCTACTTTGAGCGCTATTTGACTTTCTTATCCATCTCTTCCAGCACGTTGTCCGGGACGAGCCCTTTGATGGAGCCGCCCAGTGAATGGACTTCCTTGGCCATGCTGGAACTGATAAAACTGAATTGCGGGTCGGTCATCAGGAACACGGTCTCCACATCGCCTTTGTAAAGACGCGCGTTCATCTGCGCCATCTGGATCTCGTATTCAAAATCCATTGTCGCGCGAAGACCGCGGATCACGACATTGAAGCCGTTCTCATTGACATAATCCGCCAGAAGTCCGGAAAACATATCCACCTTGACATTCGGCAGATCTTCTGTCGCCTTGCGGATCATTTCCATCCGCTCCTCAAAACTGAACATCGACTTTTTCGACATATTGATGATGACGCCGACGACGACCTCGCCGCACATGCGGGAAGCGCGCCGGATGATGTCGAGATGTCCGTTTGTCAGCGGGTCGAACGACCCGGCATACAGTGCTTTGCCAGCCTTCATGTGCTCCTCCAGTCTATGCGCATTTTATCACATGTAAATGGATATCACAACTATACCGTAGCGTTTCTCCTTGACTTTATGGAAGCCGTACAGTTCCTCAGGCAGATCTTTGTCCGATCCGTGTTCGGCGACGATGACACCGCCCTCCGCGAGCAGCCCCATCTCCGCGATCGCCCGGACGGATTCTTCCAGCGTCCCCTTCTTATACGGCGGATCCAGCAGGAAGATATCGACCTTCCCGTCGATGTTCTGCAGCGTCTTCAGGAAACTGCCGTGCGTCACATGCGCATACTCTTCCGCCCTGCACATCTCGATGTTCTTGCGGACCATCGTCACGCATTCCTGCGCATGGTCCCCGAACCAGCAGAAGTCGGCTCCGCGGGAGAGCGCTTCCAGTCCGAGGCTGCCGGTGCCCGCGAACAGGTCGCACACGACACTGCCTTCAATGCGGTCCTGGAGCATGGAAAAGATCGCCCCCTTGACTTTTTCCGCAGTCGGACGAACGATGTCCCGTCCGTTCGGGGTGATGAGTTTTCTGCCTTTGTAATCGCCTGCGATGATGCGCATGACGCTGTTCTCCTTTCGTATTTAAAGTGTCGGACGGATATCTCTTCCGAATATACGCGCCACCTGCCTGGCCATCCCCTGCGATTCTTCGTCAAGAAGATCGGGGTGCTCGGCGTATACTCTCGCTGCATCTTCACGTACCTGCTCGAAAATGCTCGGGTTGTTGATCAGGTTGAAAATATGCGCGGAAGGAACGCCGTGCTGCCTGTCGCCGAAGAGTTCTCCCGGGCCGCGCAGTTCCAGGTCTTTCTCCGCGATGTAGAACCCGTCGTTGCTCTCGGTCATGATCTTTGCTCTTGCCAGCGCTGTCTCGCCCAGATCCTCGGTGATGAGGATGCAGTACGACTGCTCGGCGCCCCTGCCGACACGGCCGCGCAGCTGATGGAGCTGCGACAGTCCGAACCGTTCGGAGTTTTCGATGACCATCACGGTCGCGTTCGGGACATTGATCCCGACTTCGATGACAACGGTCGAAACGAGGATATCGATCTGCCCGGCGCTGAATGCCTGCATAACTGCCGCCTTCTCCGCGGGACTCATCTCTCCGTGGAGCAGTGCGACATGTCTGCCGCGGAAACGCTTTTCCAGTTCCTCGAAGACGGATACTGCGGACCGCACGCCGTCCATGCTCTCCGAGTCCTCGATCAGCGGGCAGACCACGTATGCCTGCCGGCCTTTCTCCACTTCTTCCTCAACGAAACGATACACCTTGCCGCGGGACTTCCCTGTCACCGCCTTTGTTTTGATCGCTTTGCGCCCTGCCGGCAGTTCATCGATCGCCGAGATGTCCATATCCCCGAACAGGATCATGGCAAGGGTCCGCGGGATCGGTGTTGCCGACATGACCAGGCAATCCGGCTCCGTTCCTTTCTCTTTGATAAGCGACCGTTGCCGCACACCGAACCTGTGTTGCTCGTCTGTGATGACGAGCCCCAGCGATGCGAACCGCACGCCAGGCTGGATCAGCGCATGTGTACCGACGATCACATCGACCGTTCCGTCCGCCATCTGCTCCAGCATCTCGTTCTTTTCCCGGGCGGACATACTGCCGATCAGCAGGCCTACGCGGATGCCGAACGGTGCAAACCGCTCCTTCAGACCCTCGTACTGCTGCCTCGCCAGGATCTCTGTCGGCATCATAAAGGCTCCCTGACAGCCGTTTTTCACGACCTTGAACAGAGCGATCTCCGCGACGGCGGTCTTGCCCGAGCCGACGTCGCCCTGGATCAGGCGGTTCATCGGCCGGCTGCTCTGCATATCGGCTTCCACCTGCAGAACGGTGCGCCGCTGCGCATTCGTCAGCGGGAACGGCAGCGCCGAAATGTACTCCTCGATATCGCCGTCCGGAAAGGCTCTGCCTTCCGCATCCGGCCCTTTCATCATCAGCAGCCCCAGATGGAGAAGCAGCATATCCTCATACAGGATACGCTTCTTCGCGCGCCGGACATCCCCGAAATCTTCCGGGAAATGCACATTCCAAAGTGCCTCGCCGATGCCCGGGAGCTGGTACTTTTCCAAATACCACGCCGGGATGTATTCCTCCGCGATCGTACGCCTGAAATAACTGCTGTCCAGGATCTGCCGGACAAACCGGCGCATATCGCGCTGTCCGACACCGCGGATCACCGGATACACAGGTAACAGCGCCAGTTCAGGTGCTTCTTCCGCCCGCGTGAACTCCGGATGGATCATCTGGATCTTTCCGTTCCCGAGAGACGGTCTGCCGTAACAGTAATACTCCGCGCCGGTCTTGAACGCGCGGCTCAGGTAAACAGCGTTGAAGAAAACGAGTTCGACTGCGCCGGGTCCCTCTTTGCCGGAAGATGTATCCTGCAGTGTCACGAGCAGGACGCGGTTGCGCTTCCAGCTGCCGCCCTGCCGGATCCCGATGACCTTGCCGCGGACAAGCGCGGGCTGTCCCACCAAAACCTCCGCCATCGGCGTGACGTGACGGCGGTCTTCATAGTCGACGGGCAGGGTCCTGACCAGATCCTCTGCCGTATAGATCTCTTTATTCGCAAAGGACTCTGCCTTCTTCGGCCCCAGTCCTTTCAGTTCCTCAATGTTCATAGTCCGTACGGTATTCCAGATCGCGCGGCGCAACACGTTTGGACAGCGTGCCTGTCACATGCAGGATGATCGAAGCAGGCGATGCGCCTGTCACTTTGACGATCTTTTTGCGGATGCGTTCCGACAGCTGGTCGGAAAGCTGCCGCATGCTCGACCCGAAACGCATGATGACATACATGCGGATCAGCAGCCGGTCCCCGTCCTCTTCGATCTCGATACTGTCCGCCGCGTCACCGCCAAAACGGGCATTCATACTCTGCAGTTTGCCTTTCCGGTTTGAGACCAGCACAAGACCGTCCATGTCGCTCACAGCTTCGAGGATGACATGGGTCAGGATGCTGCGGCTGATCTCGATCTCACCGAGGTCTGTTTTGCAAACAAAGCTGTCCTGCATGCGCGGTTTCTCCTTTGCGGTATCCTGTTCCGGCAGATAGTAAAAAATCCTGTGCCGTCGGCACAGGATCTTCTTGGCTCTTAGATCGCTCTGGTAACTTTACCGGAACGGAGGCATCTGGTACACACATTGGCCTTTCTGACCGTGCCGTTATCGTCGATACGAACCGTCTGGATGTTCGCATTCCACTTACGTCTTGTGTGTCTGTTGGAATGGGAAACGTTGTTCCCGGATACCTGTCCCTTGCCGCAGACTTCGCACTTTCTGCTCATTTGCCGCACCTCCTTCTCACCTTGTATTTCAAGCTCTCGCGTAATTTCTCACGAACATACAGGAGTATACCACACTCAGCGCGTTCATTTCAAGAGGTTTTTTAAAAACTTGAAAAGCAGGTTCCCAGCGCTTCCAGTCCGTCCAGATGACTCAGCACATATTCCTCAAACCGGATCGCGGCCGGTGACATTTCGGTACGTCTGGGAAGCGCCAGACCGATCGGCACCACACAGCGCGGCACAAGGGGCCGCATGACAACATCCGCATTGGTCGTTTTGACCAGCACCGCGT
>JAILFI010000022.1 GCA_024697655.1 Clostridiales bacterium | reverse complement strand
AGAAGTATCCATGAACGCGGTCTACGGTATCGATCCCTCTTCCAGCCATATCGCGCTCGATGAGTACGAGCACGTGAAGATCCGGGATCTTCTGTACGGGCTCCTTCTGGCTTCAGGCAACGACTGCGCGGTCGTACTTGCTGAAACGGTCGGCGGCAGTATCGAAGGGTTCTCTGATATGATGAATGCCAAGGCAGCCGAGATCGGCTGTACGGACAGCCATTTCTCCAACCCGCACGGACTGTTCAGCGAGGATCACTACACGACCGTACACGATCTTTCCCTGATCATGGCCTATGCGGTCCAGAACGAAACTTTCGTCGAAATCGACAGTACATCCACTTATACGATCCCGAAAACCGATAAACACGAGCCCCGGGAACTCTGGCACGGACACGGTATGTTCCCCGGCAGATATGCTTACTATGAGCCTGTTGTCTGCGGTAAGACCGGGTATATCACAGAATCCGGTTTCAACCTCGTCACATACGGTGAAAAGAACGGGATCCATCTGATCGTTGCGGTCGCAGGCGCCGGTCAGCAGAGTGAAGACTGTGCCGATACACGCGCCCTGATGGAGTTCTACTTCAACAACTACGCGCTTTCCACGGTTGCGGTCTCGGCTGATCAGGCGGAGCCGATCATGCTCGACGAAGAGACAGCCATCCCGGTGGAAATCGAACAGAACGAGATCAAATGCCTTGTCCCCGCCGGACAGGAATCCGCCCCCGTCACCTATGAAACTACGGCTGCGGAAGGACTTGCCCGTCCTGTTCTCAAAGGCGATCAGGTCGGGACTTTGACTATCAAACAGGGCGATGCGGAACTCGCTTCCATCCCGCTGCTCTCAACAGAAGATTTTCAGCAGCCCGGCAGAGAGTTGAAAGGAATCGCGCGTAATACACTGATCGCAGCCGGTATCGCGATCGCCCTTGTGCTGTTGCTTCTTCTGGCAGCTTCTATCCGAAGACGCCGGCAGCGGCGCCACAGATATTTCTATCACCGCTGACAGCACATCGACTTTGAGACGAGAAAAGCGTTCCTGATACAGGAACGCTTTTTTTACCAAGAAAAATCCCGAAGTGCCGTCAGGTGACTAATTCACTCCCTATCTATTAATAGGGGGGTGCCCTGAACATCGTCTCTGCCATCCGTTCGGTGACGGCCCGGCATCCTCTCCGTATCGGGCTCCCAGTGCAGTGTTGTAGGTTGAATTATGTACACCTTAACGCACATTTCAGGATTTTATGATTCTGTATGATGGATCAGTCGTCCAGATCGATCGCGCAGTTGTGATGGACACCCTGCACGTCATCATTGTCCTCCAGGACTTCGATCATCTTTTTGAGGTTCTTGATATCCTCTTCCTTCGGAGTCGCTTCCATGGACGGAATGTACTGGATATCCGCCTCCACGAATTCATACCCCGCCTCTTTGAGTGCGGCGCTGACATCCGAGAAATCTTCCATTGCGGTCAGGATCTCATAACTGTCCTCGTAAGTCTGCATATCCTCCATACCCGCTTCGAGCGCAGCATCCATCAGTTCATCCTCGTCGATCTCGTCCGTCTTTTCGATGACGATAACGCCCTTTCTGGAGAACATGTAGGAAACGCAGCCCGGCGCCCCCATATTCCCGCCGTATTTATCAAAAGCACTGCGGACGGAGGAGGTGGTCCGGTTGCGGTTGTCGGTCAGTGTCTCGACGATCACAGCGACGCCGGAGGGACCGTAACCTTCAAAGTTCAGTTCGACAAAATCCGCGCCGCCCATCTCACCGGTGCCCTTCTTGATGGCGCGGTTGATGTTGTCGTTCGGCATATTGATGCCTTTTGCGCGGTCGATGGCAAGTTTCAGAGAAGCGTTATACTCGGGATCGCCGCCCGCTTTTGCCGCAACCGTGATGGCTCTGGCATACTTGGTGAACAGTGCGGCGCGGCGTCTGTCCTGTGCTTCTTTTCTTCCTGCGATGGTTCCGTGTCTACCCATATAAAATACTCCTTATCTATTGAATTTTCCTGTATCAGTATATACCCAATACGGGCGCATTTCAACACATAGACATACAGAAGCGCAGCTGTCACATCTTATAGAGCTGCCATTTGGCGTCGTCCAGAATGTATTTGAGTTCATAGTCTTTTTCCATGCCGTCGACAAGGCTCCGGCAGCGGTAGATATACGACCGGATCCCGGCTGTTTTTCTTTCATCGATAGACAGGATCTTATCCACGATGATATCCCTGATGCGGCCGTCCCCTTCCGTCACGCGGAACCGGTACGGCATGGGATGTTTTGCTTCTTTGAACACGACGATGGTGTCGATCGGTTTAGCCAAGATCTTCATTGCGGTATCCTCCCATCATGATATAGTCCCCGTCATTAACACCGCCGTCGATCGGTGCAAGCGGTGTGTTGACAAAAACGCCGCGGACGATCGACCGTTCCCCGTATGTCCTGCGGATCAGGTCTACGGTATCGCTGAGTGCGTCTTCTTTTTCCAGTGTCTGAAAGTCATAGATCGAAAGCTGGTGCATCCGCGCGTCCAGAAGCTCGGAAACACTCACGCTGATCTGCCGGACAGGCGTTCCCCGCCAACATTCCCGGAACAGCCGGCAGGCCCATCTGTAAAGGTCTGATGTCGACCTTGTATAAGTGTCCATCTGCCGCTGGTGCGAATACCAGCCGGAAAGATCCGCGTTCCGCAGATGGACCGCGATCAGCGAAGCCCGGCAGCCGAGACGGCGGAGCCGCATGCCCACCCGCTCACAAAGCGACAGGATCACCGGGAAGGCCTCTTCTTCCGAAGCGGCGTCATACCGCATCGTGACCCCATTGCCGACACCTTTCTGGATGATCCGGTCATTGGGCATAACTGCCGAGTGATCCAGCCCGTTGGCATACCGCCAGACGAGGTCGCCGTGGCTCTTGAGCAGACTGTGCATATGGCGCGGGTCCGCCTGTGCAAGATCCCCGATCGTAGTGATGTTGATGCGGCGGAGTTTTTTCGCCGTCGCACGGCCGACCATGAACAGTTCCCCTACCGGAAGCGGCCACATCTTCTCCCGGATCTCTTCCGGGAAAAGCGTGTGGACCTTGTCCGGTTTTTCCAGTTCGGAACCCATCTTGGCCAACAGCTTATTGCTGGAAATACCGATGTTGACGGTGAACCCCAGTTCCCGCCTGATCGTCCGCCGGATCTCCTGCGCCGCCGCGAGCGGATCGCCGAGTACTTTTTCCGACCCGGTATAGTCCAGAAAGCATTCGTCCACACTGTACCGCTGGATCCGGTCGCTGTACCGGCAAAGGATCTCATACATCGCATCGCTGCAATGCATGTACAGATCGTAATCGGGCGGCTGCACGATAAGAGACGGGCACTTGCTGCGTGCCTCCATCAGGCTGTTGGCGGTCCCGATGCCGTATTTCTTTGCCGGGATCGATTTGGCGAGAATGATGCCGTGGCGGTTGGCGGGGTCGCCGGCGATCACTGCGGGAACAGTCCGCAGATCCACCGGATACCCCTGCTCCAGCAGATGAACGGCCGTCCAGGACAGATAGGCGCTGTTGGCATCGACATGCATAATGATCGACATAGAGGCGTTTCCGGATACTCCTTTCTTTGGTTTTTCTCATCCTCTCCCGCCCGTTCTATGATATCTCATTATAAAGAACATATGTTCTTTTTTCAAGAGAAAAGACAAAAAAACAGCGGCAGGTCCGTTCCCGTCCTGCCGCCGGTTTTCTGTATGTCCGCGGACGCTGCTAGAGAAGATCGCCCTTTCTGCGCCAGCCGAGATTGTAACAGCGGTCCTCGATGATGTACTGGATCTCTTTAAGCGCTTCCGGCTCCGTCTCCTCCTTGGAGATGAAGACCATCTCGCCGCCGTGCGCGACCAGTACGATCGCTTCTTCAAACTCGATCTTTTTGATGAAGGTGCGGTATTCCTTCTCGACCGGATCTTCTCCGTCCATCGTGGTGACGATCAGATCATCTTCGTCAAACAGCACTTTGTATTTGGCGATTTCCTGGTTTTTCGCCGCCGCGATCGCCAGATTGGCCTGATGGGCCTTGTTCGTCATCGTCCTGAATTTGGTGAGGAAAACATAAGCCCCGACAGCAAGCGCTGCCGCGTATACGTAATGCTTTGTGAAAAGTGCCGCCAGGGCAAGCGCTGCGCAGCAGATCCCTGTGCCGAGCGCACCGTATTTCTCTTTGGCCGGTATCATCTTCGCCTGCAGTTTTGTCAGAATGATATCGTTGATGAGGCCGATCCCTTCTACCATAACAATAATCCTCCTCTACGGATCTGATGCTGCCTACAGCACCGCCTTGATCGCCGCCAGCAGATCGTCGAACTCATCGAAGACCGGCAGTTCCGGATAATCCTTTTTGATCTGCTCTGTTGTGCGGAACAAAAAGCCCGCTTTGCTCGCCTGGATCATCGCCAGGTCGTTGAAACTGTCACCTGCCGCGATCGTTTCGTAGCCCATGGACTGGAACGCCTTGACCGTCGTCAGTTTGGACTTTTCGATGCGCATATTGAAATCGATAATCTCGCCGTCGTCCGCAACGGTCAGTGAATTGCACAGGATCGTCGGCCAGCCGAGTTTTTTCATAAGCGGCTTGGCAAATTCCTCGAACGTATCGCTCAGAATGACCGTCTGCGTCGTCTGACGGAGTTCATCGAGGAATTCTTTTGCGCCGGGCAGCGGATCGATCTTTGCGATCGTCTCCTGGATCTCCTTCAGACCGAGACCGTGTTCTTTGAGGATGCCGAGGCGCCAGCGCATGAGTTTGTCATAATCCGGCTCGTCTCTGGTGGTACGTTTGAGTTCCGGGATGCCGCTTGCTTCCGAGAACGCGATCCAGATCTCCGGTACAAGAACGCCTTCCATGTCCAGACATACGATGTTCATACTTTCTTTCTCTCCTAAATCAACTATTATTAACAATAACTAATATATGGTTTATTTATGCGATTCCTTTATGAATCGTTCTATCTGCCGTTCTTAATGCTGACGGTGACCACACTGCCCTGCCGCTTGAGCTGCAGGCTGCTGAAGGTCTTCAGCAGTTCTGACAAAGAACCCTTGCCGTAGTTGCTGATATCAAAGTCCGGCCATCTGTTCTGCAGCTTGCTGCCGATCTCGCCGAGCTCGGTCTCTTTGTTCTTCTGATCATTGGCCTGGATGATCCCTTTGATCCGCCTCTCCACCGTCTTCGGATTGATGATGTTGTTCGTTCTGACCGGCTCCGCCTCTTCTTTTGGCATGTCGTCGAGATAGATGAACTTGTTGCATGCTTCGATCAGCGCCTGCGGCGTCTTCTCTTCTCCCATGCCGATGACCAGCATATTCTCCTCGCGCAGCCGGCTGGCCAGTCTCGTGAAATCGCTGTCACTGCTGACGATACAGAACCCGTCCACCTTGCCGGAATACAGAATATCCATCGCGTCGATGATCAGCGCTGAATCTGTGGAGTTCTTTCCGAATGTATTGCTGAACTGCTGGATCGGGGTCAGGGAGTTCTCCAGCAGCGTTTTTTTCCAGCTTGCTGCCGTCGGTCTCGTCCAGTCACCGTAGATACGGCGGTAGGTCGCGATGCCCTCCTCGTTGACTTTGTCCAGAATGTAATCCAGATACTTGGCGGAGATATTATCGGAATCGATCAGAAGAGCGATCCTTTTTTCATCCATTGCGGGAAATCTCCTTTCTAATATGTTCCGAACATGCTCCTGTTCTTCCCGCATACCGCTTAAACAGCACATATGCTGCAATATTATATCACATGCACTTCTGCTTTCCAACAGCCGTTTCCGGTGCACTGAACGAGTCAACATTCATACAAAATTTTAGACACTTTTAACAACATTTCAGAGTTCTTTAAACAACCTGAGGTATATAATAGATTTGTAACTTATAGATCTCTGAAGTCCGGAAGCGGCTTTCCGCTTCTGAAAGGAGGCATATATGAGACAATATGAATTGTTTATCAATGGTGCATTTGTTCCGAACGGAAACCGCGAGATGCTCGACGTTCTCAATCCGGCGACCGAGGAAGTGATCTCCCAGGTACCTAAAGCAACGGCGGAAGACGTAGAAGCAGCCATCGATGCGGCTGCAGCCGCGCAGAAAGACTGGGCCAAACTGCCGCCGATCGTCCGCGCCGGGTATATCCGTGAACTGGCGCAGATGGTCGCTGACAACCGGGAACTGTTCGCCCGCACCAATTCTGAAGAGATGGGCAAACCGCTGGCGCAGTCCATGGATGAAGCCGGATGGCTGACCGAGTATCTCAACTTCTTCGCCGAAATGGCGCGCCATATCAAAGGGCAGATCATCCCCTCCGACCGTCCGAACGAAAACATTTTCATGTATAAGATGCCGCTCGGCGTCGTCGCCGGGATCATGCCGTGGAACTTCCCGCTCTTCCTGATCGGCCGTAAAGTCGCACCTGCCCTGCTCGCCGGCTGTACGGTCGTGCTCAAGCCTTCCAGCGACAGTCCGAACGGATGTTATGAGTTCGCCAAGCTGGTCGAAAAGAGCTCCCTTCCGAAGGGCGTCATCAATGTACTGACCGGCTCCGGTGCGGTCGTCGGCGACGCGCTCGCCAAGAGTCCGAAAGTCCAGATGGTCTCCATGACAGGCTCCACGGAAGCCGGCAAGAAGATCATGGCGAACGCTGCGGCAAATGTGACAAAAGTCTCTCTCGAACTCGGCGGCAAAGCGCCTGTGATCGTCTGTGACGACTGTGATCTCGATGCGACGGTCGAACATGTTTACAATTCACGCATCATCAACACCGGCCAGGCCTGCAACTGCGCAGAGCGTATCTATGTCCAGGAAGGTATCTACGATCAGTTTGTCGAAAAGATCGTTGAAAAGTTCAAGAACACAACTTACGGCAACTCCCTCGAAGGCGCCTTCGATATGGGCCCGATGGTCAATAAGGCGCAGCAGGAACATGTAGATGATCTCGTAAAGAGCGCTGTTGCGGATGGTGCGACGGTGCTCTGCGGTGGCAAACCGGCGACCGTTGACGGCAAAGGCTTCTTCTATGAACCGACCGTCATCACCGGCTGCGATCACGGCACACGGATCATGACGGAAGAGATCTTCGGACCGGTCCTGCCGATCACGACGTTCAAAACGCTGGATGAGGCGCTCGAGAAGGCCAATGACTGCATCTTCGGTCTGACCTCCTCCATCTACTCCAGCAACTGGGATACGATCATGAAAGCACTGAACGAACTCCATTACGGCGAGACCTATGTCAACCGTGAACACTTCGAGGCCTTCCAGGGCTTCCACGCAGGTGTCCGGCAGTCCGGTCTTGGCGGCGACGACGGCGAACTCGGTCTGGAAGAATTCCTCGAAACGCATGTCTGCTACGTCGATTACAACCTGGATGCATGATCCGGCAGGAAAAGATTTACACATCACTCTTTATATCAATTCATGATTTAGGAGGTTTTATATGTTTAAAGCAGGTGTAGGAACAAGTATTGCGGCGGATGCCTTTACTGCCGGAAAAGAAGCTGCTGCAAAGGCTTTTGAAGGCCTTGAAGGAGCAAAAATGGCATTTGCATACGCAAGCTGTGCATATGATCTGGATGCGATGATGGCCGGCATCAAGGAATCGCTTCCCGGCGTGCCCGTCATCGGCAACACCTCATTCACCGGTGTCATCACACAGGAAGGCTATATTTCCGGAGACGACGGATTCGTCGGTGTCATGGCGCAGGCTGACCCGGACATGGCGGTCGGCATTGCATGCGCGCTGAATGAAGGCGATCCTGTTGCTGCAGGCCGCAAAGTCGCCATGGATGCCATGGCGAAAGCAGGCAAGGATGCTGCGCCGGCGTATTTCTACATGGTAGCGCCTCCCGGTGCGGAAGAGTTCTTCCTGAAGGGCATCACCGAAGTGATCGGCCGCGTCCCCTTCTTCGGCGGAAGTGCGGCGGACAACTCGATCGCAGGCGAATGGAAAGTCTTTACCGATGAATGCATTTTTGCCGACGGTGTTGCAGTCGCGTTCTTCTATACAGATAAGAAGATGACGAACAAATTCACCGGCGCATACCGCGAGACCGCCGATATGGGCATCATCACCAAGGTCGCGGACAACAGATGCCTGCAGGAGATCGATGGTGTTCCGGCTCTTGAGAAGTATGCCGGCTGGAGAGGACTCGATCCCGAGACCATCAAGGGCGGCGATCTGCTCGTTGCCACCATCACCTCCCCGCTCGGCGTCAAAGACCGCCTCGGCGATCTCGTTGCGATCCGCCATCCGATGAACGGTAACGACGATATGTCCATGAATATCGGCAACAAACTGACGGTCGGGACAGCCGTGATCCGGATGGAAGGTTCTGTGGATGAACTGATCGCATCGACCGGCAATACGCTGGCAGAGCTCAAAGAAAAAGCAGGCGGAAAGATCGGGGCCTTCCACCTCGTCCACTGCGGCGGAAGACGTGCCGGCATCGGTGACCGCATCGGCGAAGTCGCGGAGCAGCTGAAGAAAGAAGCCGGCGATATCCCGTTCCTGTGCGAATTCACCTTCGGTGAGTATGGCTTTGAGCAGGACGGCATCAACACATGCGGCGGTCTGATGCTCTCTTTCACGGCTTTCGGTGAATAGTCCGTACGCGTACCCCGTCAGCCGGAAGTCGGGCAGTATCACACGGATACAGTTTCAAAGGGCGGTTCCTTTCACGGAACCGCCTTTTTTTCGTTGTTTTATTCGTTTTGCTGTTTTTGCAACAGGAATCTGTGCATTTTTATTGACAACTCCTGAAAAATAGTGTCTACTATGTGGGTATTACATACACCATAGAGGTGCGGGATCTATCAGTACCCTGCCGCGGCAGATGAAAGGACATCTGCGGCAGCGCGAAAGGAGCTCCCGCCGAAGGTGAGGTCATCCTTTGGACCGATCCTGGGCCATTACAGAACATGTGATGGACTGTCACGTACGTGGAGCGCTATTGGTGGCTATAGAAATCGTTTTTTCTTGCCATGCTATTTCCACGACAGCATGGCATTTTCATTTAGGAGGTATCCATGAGATCTTCAAAGAATCGCTTACTCTTCATTGCGGGTCTGGCCGTTCTGATGATCCTTGCCCTCCCCGTCCTCGCATTTGCAGACGGTGAGGAAGCCGAGGAACTGCCGGCTCTGTATGCGACCTGGTGGTCGGTCCTGCCGCCGCTCGTTGCGATCGTGCTGGCTCTGATCACGAAAGAAGTCTACAGTTCCCTTTTCCTTGGCATCCTCTGCGGCGGTATCCTGTACGCCGGCGCGGATCTGGCAGGCATTCTCAACCATGTCCTGATCGATGGTATGGTTGGTTCCCTTTCCGATGGCTGGAATGTCGGTATCCTGTTATTCCTCGTCTTCCTTGGCATCCTCGTCGCCATGATGAATCTGTCCGGCGGCAGCAGCGCGTTCGGACGCTGGGCTAAAGAGAGAATCAAAACAAGAGCAGGCGCGCAGAGATCTACGATCTTACTCGGCATCCTGATCTTCGTGGATGACTATTTCAATTGCCTGACCGTAGGCAGCGTCATGCGGCCCCTGACAGACGAATACAACATCAGCCGTGCAAAACTTGCCTACCTGATCGACTCCACTGCTGCACCGATCTGCATCATCGCCCCGATTTCCTCATGGGCGGCAGCTGTCAGCGGATTTGTTGAAGGCGAAAACGGGCTGACCGTATTTCTGAGAGCGATCCCGTTCAACTTCTATGCCCTGCTCACGATCGTCATGATGTTCGCGCTGGTCAGCATGAAGTTCGATTACGGCAAAATGGCACAGTTCGAGCGCAATGCGCAGGAAACAGGCGATCTGTTCACCGTCCATGACGCGAACATGATCAATGCGGAAAGCGCGGAAGACGTTGCCAATCCGAATGGCAGAGTGATCGATCTGGTCCTGCCGATCATCGTTCTGATCATCAGCTGCCTGATCGGCATGATCTATACAGGCGGGTTCTTTGAAGGAACCGGTTTTGTAGACAGTTTTGCGGGCTCCGACGCTTCTGTCGGTCTTGTTCTCGGCAGTGCCGTCGCACTGATCCTGACAGTCGTCTTCTATGTCCTCCGCCGCACCCTTTCCTTCAGCAAATGCATGGACTGCGTGCCGGAAGGCTTCAAAGCGATGGTTTCTCCCATCGCGGTCCTGACACTCGCCTGGTCTCTCAAGGCCATGACGGACAGCCTTGGCCTGAGCGCCTTTGTTGAAAACCTGGTCGATGGTATCGGTAAGGGCTGGATGAGCCTTCTGCCGGCTGTGATCTTCCTGATCGCTGTCGTGCTGGCTATTGCATCCGGTACTTCCTGGGGCACCTTCGGCATGCTGATCCCGATCGCGATCGCTGCGACCAGCAAGAATCCGGAACTCATGTATATCGCGATCTCCGCCTGTATGGCAGGTGCTGTCTGCGGAGACCACTGCTCCCCGATCTCCGATACGACCATCATGTCTTCCGCCGGAGCCGGTTGCAACCATCTGAGTCACGTTGAGAGCCAGCTGCCCTATGCAATGACTGTCGCCGGCGTCTCGTTCCTGACCTACATCATCGCCGGATTCACCAAGAGCGCTGTCGTCTCTCTGCCGCTCGGCATCCTGCTCATGATCGGAACGCTGTTTGTGATCCGCTCCATGACACGCAGCAACGACAGGGCCCGTACAGCGGTCAACACGGAAAACTGACAGAAGCTGATCAAACATCGTATCTTACCCCTGTCCGGTCGACCGGGCGGGGGTTTCTTTATGTATACATGCCGGTTCCGGGGCTATCACCTTGCGAAAAGGAAGCGATTCTTATACAATATATGTCACGCGGAATCACCTCATCCGCCTTTATCAACCGTTATATCTATATACCCGCGCACCCGCACGGGCAGAGCAAAGAAAAGGCATCATTATGAAAAATCTTATCAATGGCTGGAATAAAATCGGACTGGTCGGTCAGATCATCATCGGTCTTCTGATCGGCATCGTTGTCGCAGTTTTTATCCCCGGCCCCTTTAAGTTCTTTGACATCTTCGGCAGCCTGTTCGTCGGCGCGCTGAAAGCGATCGCACCGCTCATGGTCTTCGTCCTGGTCATGTCCGCCGTCGCGCAGCACAAATCAGGTCAGAAAACGAACATGAAAACGGTCATCGTTCTTTACATCGTCAGTACGATGGCAGCCGGTGCCAGCGCTGTTGCCGCAAGTTTTCTTTTCCCGACGAAACTGCAGCTCGTTGAGTCTGCGGAGGAACTGACTCCTCCCGACGGCATCCTGGAAGTCCTTCAGAATGTACTGTTCAAAATCGTTGAGAACCCCGTCGGAGCGATCATCAACGCCAACTTCCTCGGCGTTCTCGTATGGGCACTGATCCTCGGCATCGGCTTCCGTATGGCAAGCGACAACACAAAGAACGTCCTCAGCGACTGCGCCGATGCGGTCACAAAGTGCGTCCGTTTTGTCATCAAACTGGCTCCGATCGGTATCATGGGCCTTGTCTACAGTTCGATCACCACAAGCGGTCTTAAGACACTGCTCAGCTACGGGCACCTCATTCTGGTCCTCGTCGCGACAATGCTGTTCGCAGCCTTCATCGTCAACCCGCTCATCGTCTTCATCGCAACCAGACAGAATCCCTATCCGCTCGTATGGAAATGCATCCGCGTCAGCGGTCTGACTGCTTTCTTCACCAGAAGTTCGGCAGCCAATATCCCGGTCAATCTGGAGCTTTGCGAAGATCTCGGACTCGACAAAAACACGTATCCGATCTCGATCCCGCTCGGCGCGACCATCAATATGGCCGGTGCTGCTGTCACGATCGCGGTCATGTCGCTGGCAGCCTGCTACACGGAAGGTGTCAATGTTGATTTCGGTTCGGCGATCCTGCTGATCTTCCTGGCAGCTGTCAGTGCTGCCGGCGCGTCCGGCGTTGCCGGCGGTTCGCTCCTGCTGATCCCGCTCGCCTGCAGCCTGTTCGGTCTGCCGGCGGATATCGCGATGCAGGTCGTCGGTGTCGGCTTCATCGTCGGCGTCATTCAGGACAGCTGCGAGACCGCCCTCAACTCCTCGACCGATGTTCTGCTTACCGCAACGGCAGAACTGCGCGATGCGAGAAAACGCGGCGAGAAGAAAGTCCTCAATGTCTGATGCAGCGATCCAAATGTATGAAGAAGACCTCCCGTCAAAGGCGGGAGGTCTTTTCTTTGTCTATACTTATCTACTTCGTGGTCTCTTCCGGCAGCAGCGGTGTCATATTGACCAGGCTGACTGCGATCGTCGATGCGTTATGCGCCAGTGCGGAGACAGCCGGTGTCAGAATGCCTCCCACTCCGAGTACGATCAGTGCCGTATTGAAGGTCATGATAAACCTGAATGAGCTGTGAATGCGTTCCATCAGTGCATCACTGGTCTCTTTCAATGTCGCAAGGCAGAACAGATCGTCTGCTTTGATGGTCACATCTGCGATCTCCCGCGCGATCGCCGCGCCGTCACTGATCGCTATGCCGGCATCCGCTTCCGAAAGCGCCGGCGAGTCATTGACGCCATCGCCGATCATGATGACCGTACGGCCTTGTTCATGTTCTCTGCGGACAAACGCCGCTTTGTCTTCCGGCAGCACTTCGGCATGGTATTCATCCACACCTGCAATTCCAGCGATCGCTTTCGCCGTCCGGGCATTGTCTCCCGTCATCATGACCACTTTGCCGATTCCCAGTTCATGCAGTCTCCTTATGACAGCCGGTGCTTCCGGCCGGATCGGATCAGCAATCAGAATGATCGCAGCCAGTTTTCCATCAAGGGCCAGATAAAGCGGAGAATACGCATCGGGAATCGCATCAAATGCCGCCTGCTCCTCATCCGGTATCTGCACTTTTTCATCCTCAAAGATGAAATGGTAACTGCCGATCAGCGCTTTCTTGCCGTCGATCGAACTGGATATGCCATGCGCCACCACGTATTCCACTTCAGTATGCCGCTCTTCATGCAGCAACCCGCGGCTGCTGGCTTCTCTGACGACTGCATTGGCGATCGAATGCGGATAATGCTCTTCCAGACACGCGGCGAGCCGGAGCATTTCCGTTGCATCATTGCCGCCAAAGGGAACGACATCTGCCACCTTCGGTTCCGCATAAGTCAGCGTGCCGGTTTTATCAAAGACGATCGTATCCGCTTCGGAGATGAGTTCCATGAACCGTCCCCCTTTGACAGTGATGCCCTTGCCTGTGCTTTCGCGCATGGCAGACAATACCGCGATCGGCAGCGATAGTTTAAGTGCACAGGAATAGTCCACCATCAGGGCCGCACTCGCCTTGGTCGCATTGCGCGTGATGAGGTAGATCAGCCCCGCTGCTGCGAGGTTGAACGGGACAAGTCTGTCAGCCAGGTGTGAGGCCTTGTCTTCCGCTGTGGATTTGAGTTTTTCTGATTCTTCGATCATACGAACGATCCGGTCATACCGCCCGCCGCCCATGGCTTTATCGACCCGGACAGTGCACTTGCCTTCTTCCACCACCGTGCCGGCATACACATAACTCCCCGGTGCCTTCCTGACAGGTACGCTTTCTCCGGTCATGCTGGCCTGATTGACCATGGCTTCCCCGTCCGTTACTTTTCCGTCCAGCGGGATCATGCTGCCCATCCGCACGACGATCTCATCGCCTTCCCGGACGTGTTCGATCGGCGTCAGGTATTCCTGTCCGCTTTCTCTTTTCCATACCATGTCGACCTGCAGTGCCATAGAACGCACAAGGTCATCGACAGATTTTTTGTGTGTCCATTCATCGAGGATATCGCCGATATCCAGCAGGAACATGATCGAAGAGGCTGTAGCAAAATCACCCTGCAGCATGGAAACCGCTATTGCTGTCGCATCCAGAACAGATACTTCCACTTTCCCTTGCAGGATACATTTCAATCCGCGCCGGAGATACTTTCCGGACTTGATGAGCGCGATCGCTGTCCGTACCGGAAAAGGCAGGAAAACGCGGCTCAAAAACCGTCTGATAATGCGGTTTACAAGCCTGTCTTCATAATATCTGTTGAGCTGTCTGCCGGTATGTTCCGGGACGAGCGCAGCTGCTTTTTCATCCTGAAATGAAAAGGCCGAGAGCGCTTCATAAATACAAGTGCGTGTCCCGCTGTAACGGATGATCACATCGCAGGTGCGGTCAAAAACCTTGACGTCGCTGACTCCTGCTACGCTGCGCAGGTAGTATTCCAGCATATCTGCCTGGGCAAGGCTCATGCGGTACACTTCCAGATGGACACGTATACGGTTTGACGAACTATGCAGAACAGTACATTTCATTTGCGATTCTCACTTCCGGCAGCAGCATTACGCTTCCGCCGCTGCATCTTCGATCACTTCCGCTTCTCTGGCGGCAGCACGTTCTTCATTGATCTTTTTCGCTTCTTCGAGAATATCGTCGCAGTTTTCACGTACTGTATCCGCACAGGCCATCGCTTCGTCTCTGACACGGAGCGCTGCAGCCGTTGTATGGACATAGACTTTCTTTGCATCATCACTGCCGAGGATCTTAAACCCCGCAGAGCCAAACAAAGTGCCGCCGATGAATAAAGCCGCCTTACCAATACCGTTCATTCTTCATTCCTCCTTCTTTATGAACCAGTTTCTTATCAAAACGACCCGCAGCGCGGATCGTTCATTTCTTTATATATCCATCCTATCATCGTCATTTTGAATGTCGGCTCTGAACGGGCACTAAAAGGCAAATTGTAAAAAGTTAGCAATGCCTACCGGTTCATTATGCCGTTTTGGGTTCTTTGATCCGCACTTTTTCCAGCAATGCGAGCGCTTCTTCTTTGTCCAGACGCCGGAATTTCCCCGGCGTCATACCGAATGTATCCCGGAACACTTTAGCGAATTTGCTGCCATTCTCAAAACCGACCTGCCCCGCGATGTCAAGTACCCCTGCTTTTCCTTCTATCAGAAGTTCGGCAGCGCGTTCCAGTTTTTTGTGGCGGACATACTGATGGACCGGCTGACCATAGACGTTCTTAAAGCAGATCTTTAAGTATGTTGCAGAGTATCCGCTCATATCAGCCAGTTCTGCAAGAGTGATCTTGCGGCTCAGATCATGCAGGAGCAGCTCGCGTGTCTGCCCTGCGATCACCTTTTGTTTGCTCTGTGTAGTCTGTTTCATTGCAGTCGCGCTCTCAAAATGATCCATTTGGTTAGTTTCTGCTAACCAATATGTAAAAAGAATCGGTTAGCGATTACTAACCGATTCGATAGTACATGATTCGTGCGTTTCTGTCAATATCAGACAGATGTCAGATCAACTATTCTTCGCTGAACTGATCCTTGCCGACACCGCAGAGCGGGCAGGCAAAATCATCCGGCAGATCTTCCCATTTGGTCCCTGCTTCGATCCCGTTATCCGGATCGCCCAGGTCCTCATCATAGGTGTATCCGCATACTCCGCATACATACTTCATAATACTTCCTCCTTTTAAACAATCCGCAGACGGCGGGCCTTTCCGCAGCTTCTGCGGAAACACTGTCAATTTATACTGTTATTGTATCGGAATCGCTCAGCCAATGCAAAGGGTTCAGTCCTTTTGCATAAGAAAAATCCGCCCGGTTACCCGAGCGGATGAATTGGTGATCCGTAATAGACTTGAACTATCGACCTTCTGGTTGTCACCCAGACGCTCTCCCAGCTGAGCTAACGGATCATGTCGTTTCCGACTTGATGAGTATACCACAAGCATCCGGGATTGACAACACCAAAAATGTGATTTTGTATAATTTTTCATTCAAAGGAAGCAATTCATCAATGACTGTCCAATGGGCAGCCTAAACGGTGATTTCTCCGGCGATGACCTTGCGGTAATCCTCCAGATTGCGTTTCAGAAGAGCCGGTGTATCCAGACCGTACGGGCACTTCTCGGCACACTGGTAGCACTCGATGCAGTTGTCGATCTTCTCCATCTCTTCCTGCCAGTGCGGCGTCGTCCACGCAGCCGTCGGCGCGCGCCGGATCATCAGCGACATTCTGGCGCAATCGTTGATGCTGATGCCCATCGGACACGGCTTGCAGTACCCGCAGCCGCGGCAGAACTCCCCGGACAACTCTTCTTTTTCCTTTTCAATGAAGGCAGCGATCTCTTCGGTCATCGCAGGCGTGTTATCCATGTAAGACAGCCACTCGTCCAGTTCTTTTTCTTTCTGTACGCCCCAGATCGGCAGTACATCATACTGTGTCATAAAAGCCATCGCCGCTTCGGAACGCGTGATCAGACCGCCGGCGAGCCCCTTCATGCAGACGAACCCCATCCCTGCCGCGAGACAGTCTTCAACGAGCTTTTTCTCTCTGTCAGAGGCAAGATAGCTGAACGGGAACTGCAGCGTTTCATAGAGCCCTGACTGCACGATTTCTTCCGCGACCTGGATCAGATGGGCAGTCACACCGATATGGCGGATCTTGCCCTGCTTTTTCGCTTCCTCAAGGCATTCGTAAACGCCGGTCCCGTCTCCCGGCCGGTAGCATTGCGGAACACAGTGCGGCTGATATACGTCGATATAATCCGTTCCAAGCGTTTTCAGCGAAGTGTCGAGCTGCTCTTTGATCTCATCCGGTGTCCGCGCCATCGTCTTGGATGCGATGAATACTTTATCACGCATCCCCTTAAAAGCCTCCCCGACTTTCTCCTCACTGTCAGAATATGCCCTTGCGGTATCGAAATATGTCATCCCGCCGTCATAGGCTTTACGCAGCAGATATACTGCATCCTCCTTGCTGATGCGCTGGATCGGCAGTGCCCCGAACGCATTCTGCGGCGTTGTGATGCCGGTCTTCCCCAAAGTGATCTGTTTCATACCTTCTCCTTTTACCGTCCATGTGCAATGGGCGGCTGTTCATTTCATATCCATAACGATTATAGCATACCAAAAAGCAAAAAAGAGAGCGATTCCGCCCTCTTTAACATGCTGATTATTCATTTCTGCATGAACCGCTGTTCATCTGGTTTCTTCCTGTATGACGCGCTCCTTGTGGCCGTCTTCCCGGATCGTCACCGACCAGAGCAGGAACAGCAAGCCGCTCATCACCGCTGTAAGATACGGGATATGCGCGACGGGGAATGCCTGTTCGATCACCGAGAGGATCATCGGCGTGATAAACTGCGCTGTGTAGAGCGCCGCTGAGATCAATGGCAGGACGGTACTGCCGGCATTTCTGCCCGCCTTCATCGATGCGGTCGAGATGAGATACGGTACGCCTGCTCCGGCAGCGAAACCGATGCAGACGGACCCGAGCAGGGTCGCGGCAAGCCCGCCCGAGAGCAGCAGACAGCCGTACCCGAGCACAAAGAGCAGCGGGGCCGTGAACCGTGTTACGCCTTTGAGGAATCGCTTTGCCGGCGCAAACGCCAGACCGCCCAGGAATCCGCAGGCATCCATGATCGCCATGATCACGGCGATGTACTGCTGCGGGATGATGCCGGCCTTTGCGGTTTCCATGGCGAAGTTTGCCGGATAGACGAAGAACGTGAACATCAGCAGGAACATCCCTACGATAAACGGATAGTATTCGCCGAAGACGCTTTTTTCACCGCCGGCAGCATCTGTGCCTGTCGGACCGTTTTTAGCAGCTTTCGCGGGCGTTTTTCGCCCTTCTCCGCCGATCCGTTCATTGGGCAGGTGGATGAGACACAGCACAATGCTGATCAGACCCATCAGATACACCAGAAAACTTGCCCGCCAGCTGATTACAGCGAGAAGACCGGACAGCAGCGTCGCGATGCTGCCGCCCAGTTGATTCATCGCCGAACTGTACCCCATCAGGCGGTCCTGTTTATCGCGGGTATAGTAGAATGCCAGCAGTCCGGTCGACATCGGCATGACGATCCCGACCCCGATGCCGACGAGCGCCCGCGCCGCCAGAACCAGATAGATGCTGCTGAACAGCCCTGCCGCGACACCGCCCGCTGTGTAGAGAATCAGTCCGGCCATCAGCAGGCCTTTGGCTTTATACTTGCGGGAGAGTTTTGGAAAGTACAGATTGGTGATGACGATGAAGAGTGCCGGCACACTGATGATCATCTGCACCAGCGCCTGCGGTGCGTCCGCAAAGTATTCTCGGATGATGTTCAGCGCCGGTGCGACCGCAGCCCCTGCCATCACTGTTAATAGCGACAGCGACAGGATCGAAACCGTCAGACCGCCTCTTCTTGCTTTTTTCTTGCTGCCCATATTCTTGCCCCCTGTTCATTCTGTATACAGTGCATTCGTTTTGCCTGCACACAGAAAAAGCGCGCAGGTCCTGGTTCGGACTTACGCGCTCTGGCTACTCAACCTCGGCTATTTTAGCACCTGCAAAGATAGAATTGCAAGGGCATTTTTATGCTATACTGTGAAAAAACAGCGGTGTTTCCAATGCCCGGTACAGAAAGAGGTCCAAAGATGAACAATTCATTGCAAGAGCTACTGACCGCTTGGCGGCACTATCTCCATCAGCACCCGGAGACGGCTTTTGAAGAGAAAACAGCCGCATCGCTGGTCGCCGAACAAATGCGTGCATTTGGCATCGATGTCACCGAAGGCATCGGCGGGACCGGCGTCGTCGGCACTTTGAAGTGCGGGGACGGCGCAGACGTGATCGGGATCCGGGCGGACATGGATGCCCTGAGTATCACAGAATGCGGCGTGCATGATCATGTGTCGGAGAATCCCGGTAAATTCCACGGCTGCGGGCACGACGGCCACACGGTCACCTTGCTCGGCGCTGCAAAACTGCTCGCGGAAAGCCGAGATTTCAACGGTACTGTGCGGTTCATCTTCCAGCCTGCCGAAGAGCCCGGCAAAGGCGCGCAGGCGATGATCGATGATGGTCTGTTCCAACGGTTCCCAATTGACGAAATCTACGGTATGCACAACGCGCCATTCCTCCAGGCCGGTCAATTCGCGACCCGTCCCGGCGGGATCATGGCCAGCGAGGATGATTTCACTTTCAAAATCACCGGCAAAGGAGGCCATGCGTCAAGTCCGCACGAGGGGGTCGATCCGTTGGC
>JAILFI010000017.1 GCA_024697655.1 Clostridiales bacterium | reverse complement strand
GCACTGCCGGTCGCGTCTATGAACGCGCGGCCTTCTATGGCGCCGCGGCCGCTGTCGTTCTCGATCAGGATCTGCCGCACGACTGTGCCCGCCGCGCCGAGCTTTCTGGTGTACGCCTCGAGTTCCGCGGCTGTCTGGATCCCGCCCGGCAGATCCACCTGCGCCTTGGCCGTGATCACGCCGCAGATCCGGGTGTCGTAGAGGATGCGCACGCCGGCTTCGCGCAGCGTTTCTTCCAGAAGAAGCGCCATATACCCCGGCGAGAACCGCGTCTCATAGCGGACGGCGCGCCGCGCCTCCGCATAGTCCGGATCAAGCCTGCCATTCTTTTTCCAACCTTCCGGGATGTCTGCCTCGGGATAATGGCGGACAGAAAGACGGAGGAACTCTTCTGCGATACCGTAACTCATCTGCCTGCCTTCCCCATCGCAGAGCGGCAGGTAATATGTGATGAGCCCGGCTGTCGCGAGCCCTCCGAGCAAGGTCTGTTTTTCGATCAGCAGAACACTGGCGCCGTTTCTTGCCGCGGCCAGTGCCGCCGCGCATCCGGCGATGCCGCCGCCCGCCACAACAACGTCCGCCGTATCGATAAGAGGCGTTTCTCTGGCCGGTTCCGCGACCGTTGCCAAGGTTGTAGCATCTGCGTTCTGCTTTTCGATCATTTCGTTATCTTTCCGCAGGCGGCCGCTTTCCGCGCCGCCGTGCATGGCTGCCGCTTATTCTGCACGCAGCAGCATCAGGAGCGCTTTCGCGGTCTCTTTCCAGTCGGCCGTGACGCCGATATCCGCATGGTCGAAAATGTGCGCCTTGCGGTCCGTATTGACCGCGGCGATCCGGTCGCTGTCCTTCATCCCCGCCAGATGCTGCACCGCGCCTTCGATGGCGAATGCCACATAGACCTGCGGGTGAACGACCTTGCCGGTCATGCCGACCTGTGCCGCATAGGAGATCGCGCCGCTGTCCACCGCCGCCCGGCTCGCGCCGACCGCCACGGTGAACTTACCGTCATATTTGGCTTCCAAGGCCTCCCGCATCTGCATGAGCAGCGCGAAGCCTTCCTCACCGATATCCTTGCCGCCTGAGAGGATGACATCCGCTTCGGCGAGCATCGATGCCTGCCCCTGCATGGTCTCGAGCGTCTGGATCTTGCCATGGCCGCGCACCGGATGTACGTACATGAGCGTCCCGTGGAACGCCGGGGAAACGAGACCGGTCCGGTCCGCGTAGATGCCGGGCCGTACCGTCGCGATCTGCGGCTTTGTGCTGGTGACGATCTCCGCCAGCCTGGTCCCGCCGAACGTCGGGCGGGTCTGGAGGAGCGTCCCGTCTGCCAGATAATCGATGCCCGTGCAGTCCGCCGTGACGCCGAGCGAGAGGATCGCGCCGACCATCGGCGCAATGGCGCGCCCGCGCACCGTGGCACCAAGCACCACCGAGTCGAACGGAGAGTCGTCCTCCGCACGCTCCGTCAGGAACGCGGCGACCGCTTCAGCGATATATCTGTCGTCCGGATCTTCCCCGACCAGCAGCACGTCAAGTTCCGACGCGCCGGCACGCACGACGGCGTTTTCCGCCTCGGGCGAACCCGGTCCCGCCAGGATGCACACCGGACTCAATCCTTCGCTCACCGCGTGGGTGATGAGCTCGAGCCCCGAGATCAGGCTGGCGTATTCTTCTTCTATGATCAGGATGCCGTGGTAGCCCGCAGGCTTGTTTTCCTGTCCTTCCTTGACCTCCGCGATGCTCATGGTGCGGCGTTTCTTCTCGGACACATCCATGAGGGCATCGTAGATCGCCTGCGCGCCTTCCTCCGCGCTCTGATACCGGGTCTTCTCCCGGTCGACAGGCGGTGGGAGTACCAGACTCTTCACTTTAGTCGGACTGCCTTTTGTGCCGATCTGCTCAGGGTCGATCCCGAGTGCCTGCGTATCGATCCGGAGGATCTCGCGCTCCTTTGCCCTGCGCATCCCTTCGATGCTCGGCGGCCGCAGTTCGTTGGCACCGCCGCAGATGGAGATCACGGCGGGTCTGGGCACACGCAGCAGCGCCGTGCCGTCCTCCAGCAGCCGCTGGCAGAGCACGCTGTTGGCTTCATACGCCAGTTTGGCGAGTTCCGCCGCGTCATGTTCCGCGTCCGGCATCGCGTAGGAGTAACTCTCGTACGCATCGTTCGCGCGGGCAGCCTCTTTCTCGTCGGCGCGTTCACCCCCCTGCACACTGACGACATTCGTCACGCAGGGAAGCCCGAGCAGAGCCGCCATCTCGGCGGGCACGTGCCCGGTCTCACCGTCGACCGCCCGCCTGCCGGCCAGGATCAGATCGAACGGTCCGAGGTGTCTGGCCGCCGCCGCAAGGATCCGCGCTGTCGCGAGCGTATCAGAACCAGCCGCTGCCTTGTCCTGCAGCAGTACGAGTTTATCCACGTTGAGCGACGCCACCTCGCGCAGCATTTCTTCCGCGCTGTCCGGGCCCATGGTCAGGACAGTGACGGCGCCGCCGTATTTTTCTTTCAGTGTCAGCGCATGTTCCAGCGCCGCGCAGTCCGCGGG
>JAILFI010000011.1 GCA_024697655.1 Clostridiales bacterium | reverse complement strand
GTCCATTTCATCTTCGACCAGTCCAACCGCATGGAAGCCCGCATCGACAGCGAATACCATGTGCGCGCAGAGTTCCCGTGGGACAAGTATCCGGGTAACGGCACCTTCAAGTGCAATGAGAACGGCAAGTGGTTCGCCGCGTTGCTCACCGTGGAGTTCGGGAAGCTGGCGGGCATCGGAACTTCCAATCCGCACGATGAGGATGAGACCGTCGAGTGCATCAATCTCAAGGCGGATCCGGATGAGATTCCGCAGCTCGTCAAAACCCCCGGCGTCTGCCCGGCATACCACATGAACAAGACCCACTGGATCAGCGTGCTCCTGGATGACACTCTGACCGACGATCAGGTCTTCGCCCTCATCCGCAAAAGCTATACCCTCGCTTCGGAAGGCAAAGGCACGAAAGTCCGGAGCACCGGCGCCTGGATGATCCCGTCCAATCCGAAGATCTACGATGTGGACGCAGGGTTCCGCCGCGGCCGGGGCGAGATCGAGTGGCACCAGCACAACGACATCAAGTCGGGCGATGAAGTCTACATCTACAGCTCGGCACCGAATTCCGCTCTCCTCTACCGGTGCGAGGTGGTGGCTTCTGACCTGCATTACCGCGGCATGTTCAAGGAGAGCAAAGGCTACGAACGCTCCATGCGGATCCGTCTCATCGAGAAGTACCCGAAGGACAAGTACCCTCTCTCTTTCATCAAAGCCCACGGCGGCTCGGTGGTGCGCAGCGCGCGAAGCATGCCGCAGGAATTATACGACGCAATCAAAAAGTCCCGCTGATGCGGGACTTTCTTACTATTATTATATTCGTTCTTATTCACACAGCGCCTTCTCAACTCTGTCGAAAGCTTCTTTCAGCGTATCTACGTTAACCGTGCAGGCAATGCGCACATATCCTTCTCCGCACTCGCCGAAAGCGTTGCCCGGCAGCATCAGTACGTGGGCTTTCTGCAGGATGAAGTCCGCTGCTTCCACGCTGCTCATGCCCATCCCCTTGATGTTGATGAAGAGATAGAAGCTTCCTTTCGGCGGATAGATGACACTCATCCCCGGGATCTGATTGATCCTCTCTGCCGCGTAGAACATCCTCTTTTTATACTCCTCGATCATCGGCGGCTGCACTTCTTCTCTGTGCTGCAGAGCGAAGATGGCCGCTCTCTGTGAGATGGACGGCGCCGTGAAGACGACGTTCTCATTGATCTGCTGGACGATCTTGATGATGTAGTCCGGCGCATTGATGTTGCCGACTCTCCATCCGGTCATGGTGAAGTTCTTCGAGAAGGAGTTGATGACGATCGTTCTCTCCTTCATGCCCGGCAGGGATGCGAACGGCACGAATGGATTCTGGTAGCTGAAGGCGGTATAGATATCGTCCGCGATGACGATCAGGTCGTACTTCTCCGCGATCTCCGCGATTTTCTCCATGGTCTCCACCGTCAGGCAGTTGCCCGTCGGATTGCTCGGTGAGTTGATGACCAGCGCCTTGGTGCGCTCGGTGATCAGGCTCTCCAGCCGCTCCACGTTGATCTGGAAATCCTCTTCCTCATAAGTCGGCAGCTCGATCGGAATGCCCCGCGCCAGCTCCACCTGCTGCGGATACGGTGTGAAGAACGGCGCCTGCATGATGACTTCGTCGCCGTCATCTATGATCGCTTCCAGCACCAGATACATGGCCAGGCAACCGGACGCCGCAATGAAGATCTCCTCGTCCTTGTAATCCATATCGTACTCTTCTTTATAGAAGTCGATGACCGCCTGGCGCAGCTCCGGGTCGCCGCGGAAGTCCGTGTACTTCGTGTGTCCTGCCTTTGCATCGGCGAAAGCCGCATCGATGATCCGGAAGTCTGTCGTCAGATCCGGGTCGCCCAGACTCAGATCAATGACGTCGTCGAAGGCTTTCGCCATAACATCCGACTGGCCCATGGCCGTGCTCTGGTCTTTCCAATATCTCTTCGCAATAAATTTGTGTTTCATGTCTGTTCTCCGTTAATGGAGTCGCCACAGTGAGCTATGCGAACTGATGGGACTCCTTATGCTTTAGCGGCCCAAGAACGTGCCCTTCTGGGTACGTGATTGGCTAGCCGCTAGTCGTATTACCGTACGGCGCCTGCGTTACGCAGCGCCTCGATCTCTTCTTTAGTATACCCCAT
>JAILFI010000218.1 GCA_024697655.1 Clostridiales bacterium | reverse complement strand
TCCACGATGGAGACCCGGCGGCCGACGATCCGGTTGAAAAAAGTCGATTTGCCGACGTTGGGCCTGCCTACGACGGCGACTACGGGTTTACTCATCGAAGATCCCTCCTACGAATGCGGCAGGATCGAACTCCCGCAGGTCATCGATGCCCTCGCCGACGCCGATGAATTTGATGGGGAGGTCAAACTGGTCCGCGATAGTAATGGCGATGCCGCCTTTGGCCGTGCCGTCCAGCTTGGTGATGACCACGCCCGTAAGCGCCGCCACATCGCCGAACTGCTCGACCTGGGAAATATCGTTCTTGCCGGTGGTCGCATCCAGCACCAGAAGCGTTTCTCTGGCCGCTTCCGGATACTGCTTGTCGATGATGCGGTTCATCTTTTCCAGCTCCGCCATCAGGTTTTTCTTATTCTGCAGACGCCCGGCCGTGTCGCAGATCACGACGTCGGTGCCGCGCGCTTTGGCTGCTTCAAGGCCGTCATAGAGGACTGCCGACGGATCGGCGCCCTCCGCGTGGCTGATCATGGGAATGCCGGCGCGTTCCGCCCAGATCGCGAGCTGTTCGCCCGCCGCGGCGCGGAATGTATCGCCCGCCACGAACAATACAGACTTGCCTTCCCGCAGATATCTGGCGCCGAGTTTGCCGATCGTGGTCGTCTTGCCGCCGCCGTTGATGCCGATCATCAGGATGACGAGCGGCATCTTGTCGGTCATCTTGTGCCGTTCCCCTTTATCGATCTTGGCCATGATCGCCTTTTTGATGACATCCTTCATCTTGTTGACCTTGCGGATGTGATCGTACTTGGCGATCAGTTTCATGCTGAACACCAGATCCATCGTGGTGTCCATGCCGATATCGGACGTGATGAAGATCTCCTCCATCTCGTCAAAGAAATCATCTGTCAGGTCTTCGCCGCCGCCCATCGCGTCGCGGATGCGTGCGCCGAGACTGCCGAAGAACGACATCTTCGGCGCTTCCTGCGCCGGCGCGGGAGCCGGTGCCTCTTCAGCTGCTTCTTCTTCAGCTGCAGCCTCTTCCAAAGCAGGCGCTTCCGCCGGAGTTTCTTCCGGAACGGATACTGCAGGTTCTTCCTGCGGAAGCGTTTCCTCATCGGGCTCGATGCCGAGCGCCGCAAGCTCTTCCGCGGAGACTGCCTCCTCCGGTGCGTATTCGGTCACCTGTTCCTGCGGCGGTGCCGTCTCTTGTTTTGTCTTTCTTCTAAACAGCATAGCTGGTCTCCTCAGGTTTATCTTCCATCTTCAGGGAATAGACTCTCGAAACGCCGCTTTCCGGCATGGTGATGCCGTACATCACATCGGCGTGTTCCATGGTCGCTTTCTGGTGGGTGATCAGAGTGAACTGAACGCCCATGAACTTCTTCAGATACTGGCCGAAGATCTCCAGATTGCGGTCGTCGAGCGCCGCCTCGACCTCGTCGAGGATACAGCACGGCGTCGGCTTGGTCTTCAGGACCGCGAACATGAGCGCGATCGCCGTCATCGTCTTCTCGCCGCCGGACATCAGGTTGATGTGCTTGAGCTGCTTGCCGGGCGGCTGCGCGCTGATCTCGATCTCGCTGTCGAACGGGTCGTCCTTGTCCGCCAGCGTGATGGTGGCATGGCCGCCGCCGTAAAGTTCGCGGAATACATCTTCGAAATTCATAACGACCTGATCGAAGCTGGTCTTGAACCGCGTCCGGATGATCTTATCCATATCGCGGATGATGCCGTTAAGTTCCTCCATGGAGGTCGTGATGTCCGCCCGCTGCCCGGTCAGGAAATCGTACCGCTCTTTGACCTGCGCGTACTCCTTTATGGCGCCGACGTTGACCTCGCCGAGTTCCCGCAGGCGGCTTTTGATCTCGCGGTTCTCGCGGACTGCCTGCGACATGACGAAGTCCTCTTTTTTGAACTCGATCGCCTGCAGATAGGAGACTTCGAATTCCTCCCACAGTTTTTCCTTGGCGTTCTCGAGCTGCGTATCCTGCCGTGCCATCTTGATCTCGAGGTCGTACTTCTGATCGTGCAGCGCGTTTGCGGCGCGTTCCGCTTCATCGCGTTCCGCCGTCTGCGTCTCGATCGAAGCAAGGAGGCTCTCCTTCTCCGCCGCAAGGCTTTCAAGCCGCTCGCGGACCGCCTGCTTCTGCGCTTCTTTCATTTTGATCGGCGCGGTATCGTCTTCCTGCCCCTGTGTCAGTCTGGCCAGTTCTTTCTCCTGCCGCGCGAGTTCATCCTCCCGCGCACTCTTGCGCGCCGTGAACTCCCGGATCGATCCTTCGATGCGTTCCACAACGGCATCGATCTTGCCGACCTCGCTCTCCTGCGCGGTCACCGCGATCCTCGCCTCTGTGATGGCATCGCTGTCCTTCTGCACTTCTCTCCGGCGGATCTCATAGGCTTCCTGCGCCAGCGCGATCGCTGCCTCAGCCGCTTCTTTGTCCTTTCCGAGCTGCTCGATCGCACGGGTGTTCTCCACGACGAGCAGATCCGCTTTTTTCTCTTCTTCCGCGATCGACGCGAGCTCCTTCTGCCGGCGCTCGCTGCCCGACAGCATTTCCTTCAAAGCCTGCTCGATCTGCCGGATCTCGTTCTGTTTGTTGAACCGCTCCACGCGGATGGAAGACAGCGCCGCCTGCCCGTCCTCCAGTTCCTTCGCGAGCCTGTCGCGGTCCGCGCGGACGCCCGCAAGCGCTTTGTCGGCTTTCTCCGCCGCTTCCTGCGCGGTCCCGATCATGCCGTCGAGTTCGGCGATCTCGTTCTTTCTTTCAAAGATATTGGTACTCTTATGCTTGTAACGGCCGCCGGTGATCGCCCCGGCCGCGTTGATGATCTCTCCGTCGAGCGTGACAAGTCTGGCGCGCGACTTCATGGTCTTGGACATCGCGACCGCGTGATCCATATCATCCACGATGATCACATTGCCCAGGAGATATTCCATGATCGTCCGGTACTTCCCGTCAAACCGGACGTTGTCCGTCCCGTATCCTTCAAACCCGGGCGCGCTTTCCGCCGCTTTGTCCTCGATGAGGTCGCGGGCGCGGATCGACTGCACCGGCAGGAAGGTCAGACGGCCGGCGTTGTTCTTTTTGAGCAGGCTGACCGCCTTCTTGGCGGTCGCGTCATCCTCGCAGACAACATTCTGCAGCGCGCTGCCGAGCGCGGTCTCGATCGCGGTCTCATAGCCCTTGGGCACATCGATGAGATCGGCGACCACACCGTGCACGCCGGCGAGTTTTTCCCCCATGATGAATTTGACGGCACCGCCGAATCCCTCGTAAGCAGCCTGCATTTCCGCAAGCGCCTTCTTTCTCGCGGTCAGTTCGCCCAGCCGCACGCGCTTCGCGGATACCTCGGACAGCCATTCCCGTTCCTTTGCCGCAAGCGCGCCGCGCTTCTCGGCGATCGCGACGTTGGCCGCTTTCCGCGCAGCTTCTTTTTCATTCAGGACGCGGAACGCCTCTTCCGCTTCCGTCTTTGTCTGTTCACTGACGCCGGATGCCGTCCCTTCTCTTTCTTCCTCCGCCATGACGGTCTCTCTGCGGCGGCGGAACGTTTCCTTGAGGCCGTCCACGCTGTAGATCTCCGCCTGCTTTCTGGCGATGGTGTTCCGGATCTGGAACAGTTCGTTTTTCTTTTCGTCGAGCGCCGCCGCCATCGCTGCGAGGTCGCTGTTTTTCACGGCGTTGTCCGCGATCGCGCGGTCAAGATCCGCCCGCAGCACTTCCAGTTTGGCGTGCACTTCGGCACGGTCTTTTTCCATGGCCGCCGCGTTTTCCCGTTCCCGCTCTGCGCGGTCGCCGAATTCGCGGATCTCATCCTCAAGCCGTGTCCGGCTTTCCGTCAGCTGGAGGATCTTCTGCGCGTCGAGTTCCTGTTTGCCGCGCAGCGCGTTGAGTTCCTCGGTCAGGAACAATTCGAGTGCGCGGTCGTCCTCGAGCGATTCGTCGATCTTCTCACGGCGGCGGTCACACTCTGCCAGTTTTTCGCTGATCGTGCGCCGCTGCGATTCCTGTTCTTCGATCTTTGCGGCCAGTTCCCTGACATCGTCTTTGTACTCTTCCGCCTTGAGGTTGATGTTTTCGATATTCTTGAGCGTGATGTTGATCTCGAGTTCCTTGTGCCGGTCGCGCAGGCCGAGGTACTCGGTCGCTTTCTCACTGTCTTCCCGGAGGCCGTCGATGCGGCCCTCGATCTCACCGATGATATCGTTGACGCGGTCCATGTTGTCCGTAGCGTTCTTGAGTTTTCTCTCCGCCTCGGCTTTCCGGCTGCGGTACATAACGATGCCCGCAGTCTCCTCCAGGATCTCGCGGATGCTTTCGGTATTGTTGCTGATGATGTCGCTGATCTTGCCCTGCCCGATGATGGAATACCCCTCGACGCCGATGCCGGTATCCATGATGAGTTCCCGGATATCCTTCATGCGGCAGCGGGTATTGTTGATCAGGTATTCGCTCTCGCCCGACCGGTACATGCGGCGGGTGATGGCGACTTCCTTGAAGTCGATCGGCAGTGCGCCGTCCTCGTTGTCGATGACGAGCGTGACCTCTGCCATGCCGCGCGACTTTCTTGCCGCCGTGCCGGAAAAGATGACATCTTCCATCTTGTCGCCGCGCAGCGCCTTGGCGCTCTGCGCACCGAGCACCCAGCGGATGGCGTCGCAGATGTTGCTCTTGCCGCTGCCGTTGGGACCGACGACACAGGTGATGCCGCGGTCGAACTCGATGATCACCGGTTCGGCGAATGATTTGAATCCGTGTATTTCGATCCGTTTAAAGTACATATACTGCCTTTCTTCACTCCTCGCCCCGGCCTTTTGCCAGCGCGTCCCGGGCGGCTGCCTGTTCCGCCTCTTTCTTGGTGCGGCCGCTGCCGGCGCCGGTCACCTGGCCGTTTACAGATACTTCCGTAAAGAACTGTTTGGCGTGATCGGGGCCTTCTTCGCGGACCACCCGATAGCAGATCTCCGCTCTGCCGTGTGCCTGCAGCTGCTCCTGATACGCGGATTTGTAGTCCCGCGCGAGCCGCCCCCCGATCGCGTCTTCGATCCGGTCTTTGAACAGGCGCAGGACCGTTTCGCGCATCGTTTCGTAGCCGCGGTCGAGATAAACAGCGCCGATAAGCGCTTCCACGGCATCCGCAATCAGGGACTTACGCATCCGTCCGCCGGACATTTCTTCCCCGCGGCCGAGCTGCAGCACATCGCCGATCCCGAGCACGAGGCCGGTCTCATAGAGCGATCGTTCGCACACGATCATCGCCCGCAGCTTTGTCAGCCGGCCTTCTTCCACATCCGGCAGCTGTCTGTAGAGCGCCTCTCCGATGACGGCATCGAAGAACGCGTCTCCCAGGAATTCCAGCCGCTCGTTGCAGGCCGTCCGCGGGCGTTCGTGCTCCATGACGTAGGAACTGTGCGTCACAGCCTGCGTCAGGAGATCCCTGTCAGAAAAGTCGACGCCAAGGCGCTGCTCGAGCACCTTCGCGTCGGCTGCCGCCCCGTCTTGAGGGCGGCAAACTCCGGTATGATCAGTCTTCACTGTTGACGATCTCCTCGATCTCAAGGACCGCGCTCTCGATGGTCTCGACCACGCGGTTCTCCGCATAGGGGATGCCCTTGAGGATGGTGTTCTTGACGGCGTTCGCATTGGAAGAACCGTGCATTTTGATCACCGACCCGCGCACCCCGAGGAACGGCGCGCCGCCGTACTCGGAGTAGTCGAATTCCCCTTTGAGTTCATACATTTTATCTTTCAGGAGAAGCGCACCGGCTTTCGCTTTGGCGCCTTCCGTGAATTTCTGCTTGAGCAGTTTGAGGACCGCCAGCGCAAACCCCTCCGTCAGTTTGAGGATGGCGTTGCCGACGAACCCGTCGCAGACGATCACGTCGCAAACGCCGTGCGGGACTTCTCTGGCTTCGACATTGCCGACGAAATTGATCAGCGAACTTTTTTCGAGCATCTCGTGCGCCGCCTTTGTGAGCGTCGTCCCCTTGCCTTCTTCGGTCCCGTTGTTGACGAGGCCGACACGCGGGTTCTTGCGGCCGAGCACGCGTTCCATATAGATGCTGCCCATGATGCCGAACTCGAGCAGGTTGCTTGCCTTGCACTCCGCATTGGCGCCGGCGTCGACAAGCAGTGCGGGTTCCTGCGTCATGATCGGGTAGATGCACGCGATCGCGGGACGGTCAATGCCCGGGATGCGGCCCAGATTGAACAGAGAGGCGGCCATCAGCGCGCCGGTATTGCCGGCCGAGATGAACAGGTCGCCCTCCCCTTCTTTGATCATGCGGATCCCCCTGACCATCGAGCTGTCTTTCTTGGTGCGGACCGCCTTGACCGGGCTGTCCTCGCCCAGGATGACTTCAGAAGCGTGGACCACGCTGATCTTGCCCATTTTCGGATCTTCCGCGCTGTATCGGTTGGCGGACAGCTCAGCGGAAAGCGCCACCTCATCGCCGATCAGGACGATCTCGTGATCGATGAGTCTGGCCGCCTCGATCGCGCCTTTGACGATTTCCTGCGGGGCGTTGTCGCCGCCCATGCCGTCTACGATGATTCTCATTTTGTTTTCCCTCGCATCTGGTAATACCGGATTATCTGTGAACGTGTTCCGCTGTCATGATCTTCAGCTTGTTGTGGAGCACATGGAACTGCAGCGGCAGTTTCTCGCCGTGTTCGCCGTCGACATCCGTGGAGATGTCCTCCGGCGACTCAATGAGCAGGTCGTCCGTGGTGAACGTCAGGACCTTTCTGCTCTGTGCGTGCCGGCCCTGCAGCACGTCGAAGAACAGCGGGCCCAGTTCGATCAGCGGCATTTTCTTGAACAGATAGACGTTGAGCTTGCCGTCGTTGATCTCCGCATCCGGCGAGATATGCTTGAACCCGCCGGCGGATTTGCCATTCATGACGACCATGAAAAGCATCTTCTCGTGATACACCTTCTCAGGCGTTGTCAACGTCACGGGAAGCGGTCTGAGGTTGACGATCTCGGAAGCGCCCTTCATGTAATACGAAAGCACACCGAGGGTGTTCTTCAGATTGGGATCGGTCCGCTGGCTGACATCGACCAGCGAGCCGAGCGCCGCGACGTTGATAAAGTAACGGCCGTTGCAGACGCCGACGTCCGCGTACGTGAAATGGTTGCCCATCGCCACGTCGACCATCTCTTCGATGCGGTCCGGGATGTCGAAATAATAAGCAAAGTCATTGGCTGTGCCGGACGGGAAGATCGCCAGCGGCAGGTCGATCCCCTTCTTGATCATTGCGTTTACGCAGACATTGATCGTACCGTCGCCGCCCGCGGCAATGATGAGCCGGTAATTCGAAACCTGCATCTCATCGAATGCCTTGTCGAGCGGATAGCCCTTGGCCGCGCGGACCGGCGTGACCTGAAAGCCGTTCGCCTGGAACCGCTCGATGATCAGATCGAGATTGCTCTTGAACAGACCGTTCCCTGAATACGGGTTGTAGAACAGCAGGACTTTCTCCCTGCGGATCGGATCGCCGTCTTCATCCAGCGGGATGTCGGCCGGCTCGATCTGCCCTTCCTTCGGTTCTTCCCCGGCATGCTCCGCACGGAGCATTTCGGGCTCTTCCGTTTCGTTCTTATATCGTTTCCCAAAGATAGCCATGACGCAAGATACTCCTTATTTCGCCGATGAGGTAAAGAGAACCGGCAAACAGACAGACATCGTACGGCTCCTGCTCCAGCAGACCGGCTGCCGTGCGCACCGCCTCGTCAGCATTCGTGCAGGCGGCGGCATCCTTGCCGCGCGTCGTCAGTTTGTCCGCAAGAAGCGCTGCTTCCATCGTGCGCGGGTTGCTGACCGGCACCGTGAGGAACCGCTCCCCGAGCTGCCCGAGATCATCCAGCATCTCATCGACCGCCTTGTCCGCCAGGATGCCCAGTACGACGAGCACCCGCCGCCCCGCGAAAACGCGCTCCATCGCGCGCCGCAGGGACCGGACCCCGTCGGTGTTGTGAGCCCCGTCCAGGACAAAGACTTTCTCCGGCTCCGCTGCCGCTTTCAATACCTCGAAACGCCCCGGCTGAACGGCCTTTTTCAGACCTTCCAGCAAGGCATACTCTTCTATTTTAATTATACCGTTCTGCCGCAATAATTCAATAGCGGCAAGGGCGCACACCGCGTTCTGCGCCTGGTGCTCGCCGATCATCTTGAGCCGGACATCCCGGAACGTGTGTCCGAGGATTTCTGCGGAGAACGCCGTCCCTTCCGCTGTGACGGAAAGCCCCTCCGGCACCACACCGGTGACGTCATACAGAGGCGCCCCGTGCGCGGCCGCGGCCTCTTCGATCACGGCCTTCGCCTCCTCCTGCCGTACGTTGCTGATGACCGCCGCCCCGTCCTTGATGATCCCGGCCTTCTCCGCCGCGATCTTGGCGAGCGTATCGCCGAGGCGGTCCATATGATCCCAGCCGATCGACGTGATGAGACTGACCAGCGGCTTCTCCACGATGTTGGTGCTGTCCCCGCGGCCGCCGAGCCCGACTTCGAGCACGACGAAGTCCGCTCCCTGCTCCGCGTACCAGACGAAGGCGATCGCGTTGACAAGTTCAAACTCGGTAGGCGATTCCTCACCGTCCGCAACCATGGCTTCCGCGGCTTTGATGACGCGGTCTCCGATACGCTCCAGCGAAGCGTCGTCGATATTGCGGCCGTCCATCTGCATCCGTTCATTGAAGACCTCGATGAACGGAGAGATATACAGCCCCACACTGTAGCCGCCCGCGCGCAGCATCTCATACAGATACTTGCTTACGGAGCCTTTGCCGTTGGTGCCCGCAACATGAAGGACTCGAAGGTCCTTGTGCGGATCTCCGAGTCTTCCAAGCAGGCTCTCCATACGGTCGAGCCCGAGACGGCTTCCAAATCTGTTGTACGCAGCAATGCGTTCTGTGATCGTCGCCATGTATTCGTAATTCCTTTTCCGGGAAGATCAGGCCTTCCCCTCGATCGCGGCCAGACGGTCTGTGACCTTGGCCAGTTTTTCCTGATAGTCCGCCAGTTTGTCCTTCTCCTGCCGGACTTTGGCTTCCGGCGCCTTGTTGACAAAGCCCGGGTTCGCGAGCATCTTCTCGGAACGGGCGACCTCGCTCTCGAGCTTGGCCTTTTCCTTGGTCAGGCGCTCGATCTCCGCCGCGAAATCCACCAGGTCTTCCAGCGGCACGAAGATCTCCGCACCGGTGATGACCGCGCTCATGACTTCGCCCGGCAGACCTTCATGATCCGCAAGGTAAACGACTTCGGAGACGTTCGCCAGCTTTTCGATGTGTTCCTGCACCGCCCGGAGGCTTTCTTTATCCTCTTCAGAACCCGGGATCAGGAACAGTTCGACCGCCTTGGACGGTGCGGCTTCGACCTCCGCACGGATGTTGCGGATCGCGCGGATGACATCCTGCGCCATGGCGACATTGTGCGATTCCTTCT
>JAILFI010000187.1 GCA_024697655.1 Clostridiales bacterium | reverse complement strand
GGTCGCGCGCTTTGGCGACCCAGCCGTTGATCACAACTTCTTTACCAATATACTCTTCCGTCACTTCCCCGCACATGCAGGTCCGCTTGAATAATCTGCTCATTGTTTTCCTCTTTTGCCTAATCATTAAGTAATCGCTATCCGCGTTTTGCCATCAGCGTCGCAACGATCTCATCCATCGGGATCGTGACCTGCTCGCCGCTTTCCATATCTTTCAGGGAAACGACCTGCTGTTCGATCTCGGTATCGCCGATGACGATGGCGCTGCGTGCGCCGGTGCGGTCGGCATATTTGAACTGGTTTTTGACGTTGCGGCCCATGTCGTCCATTTCGACCTTGAGCCCTTCCTGACGGAGTCTGCGCATGAGCGCGAGCCCCTCTTTGCGTGCCGCGTCACCCATGACAACGATGAATGCGTCCGCACCGGCCGGCTTGGGGATCTCCCTGCCGCTCGCTTCCATGGTGATCAGCAGACGCTCGATGCCGAGCCCGAAGCCGACACCCGGGATGGGCGGTCCGCCGAGTTCTTCGCTCAGGTGGTCGTACCGACCACCGCCGCATACGGTCCCCTGGGCGCCGATCGCAGTCGTCACGAATTCGAATGCCGTCTTGGTGTAGTAATCAAGACCGCGGACGATGCCGGGGTCGACCACATACGGGATCCCCATCGCGTCCAGATCCGCCTTGAGTTCTTCAAATGCTTCCTTACACTCGTCACACAGATGATCGAGCATCTTCGGCGCGTCTTTGACCAATGCCTGATCTTCCGGCGATTTGCAGTCGAGGATACGCATCGGGTTGCGCTCAAACCGGCTCTTGCATGTGTCGCAGAGGCAGTCGTACTTCGGCCGCAGGAAGTCCTTGAGGACCTCTCTGTACTTCGAACGGCACTTCGGACATCCGATGCTGTTGATGCGCAGTTCGATGTCGGTGATGCCCATCTCTTCCAGAAAATCGTGTCCCAGCGCGATAACTTCCGCATCCGCCATCATGTTGTTCGTACCGAAGATCTCGACCCCGAACTGGTGGAATGCGCGCAGACGTCCCGACTGCGGTTTCTCATAACGGAAGCACGGGATATTGTAATAGTACTTGGACGGCTGCGCTTCCGCGTATAGTTTGTGTTCAACAAAAGCGCGGACCACAGGGGAAGTCCCTTCCGGACGCAGGGTCAGACTGCGTTTGGCCTGCTCCCAGGTGTACATTTCCTTCTGCACGATATCGGTCGTATCACCGACGCCGCGTTTGAACAGTTCCGTATGCTCGAAATCCGGGGTGCGGATCTCACGGAACCCATAGCGCGCGCAGATGTCCGCGAATGCGTTTTCCACGTAGTGCCACTTGTATACTTCATCGGGCAGAACGTCTTTTGTTCCTTTCGGTGCAATCGTCAGCATGCTTGTTCCTCCGTTTTGATCAATCGGTTTCAAACGGCCCGATGTCCGCGAAAAGTGTCCTTTTGCGCTCCATCATCTCATCGAGCCTTTCTATATACAGTTCATAATTCGTCAGATCCGGGGCCCTCTCGAGCCGGTCTTCCTCCGGGAAGTACGCTTTACTCATCGCGCCGGCGCCTGCCGCGAGGATGCTCTGATGCTCGTCCATGATGCGGACGTTGTAGAGTCCTTCCTTGCCCGGTCTGCACCACCCGGTGTTCTCCCCTGCGCCTGACATATGCTTTTGCCGGTAGAGATAGTAGGGTCTGTAATCGCTCTCCCGCAGGATCCGGTCAGCTGTCTTAAGCATCTTCTGCGTCGTCCGGCCGCTGCGGTAGTGATAGTCTTTGTCCTCTTCCTTCAGTCTGGAAGCGCGCTTGACGGCCAGTGTGTGGACCGTGATGCCCTCCGGCGCAAGCGCGAGCAGTTCTTCAAGACTGCGTGCGAAATCCGCTTCGTCCTCGCCGGGAAGTCCGGCGATCAGATCCGCATTGATGTCGTCAAAACCGGCCTCCCGTGCCATCCTGAACGCTTCCCGGATCTGCGCGACCGAATGGCTCCGGCCGATCCTCACAAGGGTCTCGTCTTTCATAGTCTGCGGATTGATGCTGATTCTGGTGACGCCGCCGGCTTTTGCGGCTGCCAGTTTTTCAGGCGTCAGCGTATCAGGCCGGCCGCCTTCCAGCGTGAGTTCGCTGTAGATGTATTTGCCGTCTTCCGTTCTGCCTGCGCCCGGGATCGCCGTGCGCGCTGTCTCAAGAAGACGGGCGATCTGTTCCGCGGACAGCGTCGTAGGCGTACCGCCGCCGATATAGAGCGATTCGCAGAACATGTTCTTTTCTTTCATCAGAGTGCCGAGGAATGCGGTCTCTTTCAGAAGCGCTTCAAAATACCGGTCGATCTCGTCTCCTTTGACCTGATTGGACGCGAACGAACAATACAGGCACCGCGTCGGACAGAACGGGATCCCGATATACACACTGACACTCGCAGGCGCCGGTGCACCAAGTGCTTTCTGCTGATAGGCATAGATGTCGGTCAAAAGCTGCGCTTTCTTCCCGGAAAGCAGGAACGTCTCCTGCAGAATGCGCCGGGCTTCCTGCTCCTGGCAGGCACGGACCAGCTCACCGGCCTTTTTCACAGGCCGCACACCGGTCATGATCCCCCATTCCGGCGATTCACCGGTCAGCTCGCTGAGCGCCTTGTAAAGGAATCTCTTGCGCACATTGCCGTCCGGATCATAGGGCACCAGCAGCGCATCCCCCTCCTGCAGATCCGCTGTGTTTTCCGGCGTTTCGATGAGGAACGCGTCCGGCGGCAGAAAGACCTTGATCAGTTCTTCCAGTTCCTGTGTTTTGTCTCCCGTCCGCGGCGCCTCCGGGATATCCGTTCCGGGGCTTCGTTCGAACACGATGCGCAGGGGTGCTGTTCTCTTTTCTGCTGCGGGAATTCTGTCAGTCATATCCTCTCTCATACGAACGGATTGTTGCGTTTCTCAAATCCGATCGTCGTATCTCCCATATGCCCCGGCAGGACGCGTGTATCGTCCGGCAGAGTGAACAGTTTGCGGTGGATGGCATCACAGATCTGTTCATAGGAACTGCCGATGAAGTCCGTCCGCCCGATCGACGCGCGGAACAGCGTGTCCCCGCTGAAGACGACACCATCGCTGACCAGGCACATGCCGCCCGGGGTATGCCCCGGCGTCAGAACGATGCGGAAACGCATATTACCGACAGCGATCATATCCCCTTCATGGACCAGAACGTCCGGTTTGAAGCTGACGAACATCCCGTAGTCGCGGGTACTGATCGCGTCGTTCTCGTCTTTAAAGAAGTCAAATTCCGCCGCTGACATCACGACCTTTGCAGTCGGGAACAGTGCCTTGTACTCGGGCACCCCGCCGATGTGATCGGAATGGCTGTGCGTAAGGACGATATAAACGATCTCGATGGTCTCCTGATTGATAATGTCGGCAAGACGTCTGTCAAAGCCGCCCGGGTCTACAATAAATCCTTTATTGGTCTCGGGATCGTTGACAAGATACGTGTTGACCGCCAGCGGACCGCTGGGTATACACCGGATCTTCATGGTATTCTTCCTTTCTTATGCGTATCCCGCTTAGGAATAGGAACGGTATACTTTGGTGACGCCGCGGACCATGCGGAAGGCGGCAAGCAGTTTGGCAAGCTGTTCCGTGTCTTTGATCGCAAGCGTAAGATGGATCGTCACGACCTCGCCGCGAATGCCGTGCGTATTCACAGCGACGATCGAAACATCGTTGCTGTCGGTGACCTTCGAAACATCGGAGAACAGCCCCTTGCGGTCATCCGCTTCGATCGTGATCTCAGCATCATAGGAACCGCCGTTCTCGAGGACCCAGTCCACATCGAGCAGTCTCCCCCTCTCGTTCGGGGGCATCGATATGATGTTGACGCAGTCTTTTCTATGCACCGAGATGCCGCGGCCTTTTGTGATATAGCCGATAATGTCATCGCCCGGAACCGGATTGCAGCATTTGCTCATACGGATGAGCAGCGAATCCATTCCCTCCGCACCGCGCACTTGGACCCCGACTTTCTGGTCGGGCCGGAATTTGTGTTCTTTCGGTTTCTCGGCATTGACCAGATTTTCCGCGATGTTTTCATCTTTTTTCTTCGCTGCTTCCTGATCCGCTTTGTAATAACCGGTCAGCACACCCGTGACTTTACTGAGGAGCGTACCGCCGTTCTCGATCTGCGCGAACATCTCATCCGGTTTGCCGTAGCCCAGTTCCTTGGCGGCTTTGGCCAGATAGGTGTTCTTCATGAGCTCTTTCGGGTCCAGACTCTTGCGCCTGAGATACCGGTCGAGCTGTTCTTTGCCGCGGTCGATATTGTCTGTTTTGTTTTCTTTTTTGAGCCACTGCCGGATCTTCGCCCTGGCAGTGCTGCTCTTGGCGATCTTGAGCCAGTCGATCGATGGGCCGCTCGAATTTGGGTTGGTCATGATCTCGATGATATCGCCGTTTTCGAGGGTGTGATCGATCGGCACCATCTTGCCGTTGACCTTGGCTCCGATGCACTTCGCACCGACGTCCGAGTGGATCTTGAATGCGAAGTCCAGCGGCGTTGCCTGCGCGGGCAGATCGATGACGTCGCCTTTCGGGGTGAACACGAAGACCTGACCGGAGAAGAGGTCGACCTTGAGCGATTCCATGAATTCCGTCGGATCCTTGGTCTCCTGCTGCCATTCCAGCGCCTGCCGGAGCCAGGACAGCTTGACTTCCTCATTGCTGCTCTTACCGTCGGTCTTGCCTTCTTTGTACTTCCAGTGCGCCGCGATACCGTATTCAGCGATGTGGTGCATCTCGTAGGTGCGGATCTGGATCTCGAACGGCATTCCCTCGTCCCCCATGACCGTCGTATGGATCGACTGGTACATGTTTGGCTTGGGCATGGCGACATAGTCCTTGAACCGTCCCGGGATCGGTGTCCACATCGTGTGCACGACGCCCAGGACCGCATAGCAGTCGCGGATGCTGTCCACGATGATGCGGATGGCCATCAGATCGAAGATCTCGTCGATATTCTTCTTCTGATACTGCATCTTTTTGAAGATGCTGTAAAAGTGCTTGGAGCGCCCGTATATCTCATAATCGATATGCAGGTCTTCCAGCGATTCTTTGACTTCTTCCACAACGCGGGCGATCGCTGCCTCACGCTCTTCCTTCTTGGCGTTCAACGCCTCCGCGATCTCTGCGTACGCCTCGGGATACAGATGCTTCATGGCGATGTCTTCCATCTCCATCTTCATCGCGTAGATCCCCAGGCGGCTCGCCAGCGGTGCGTATATATCCAGCGTTTCCCGGCATTTCTCGCGGATCTTCTCCTCGCTCATGTAGTTGATGGTCCGCATGTTGTGGAGCCGGTCGGAGAGTTTGATGATGAGGACACGGATATCCTTACTCATCGCCAGGAACATCCGGCGCAGGTTTTCCGCCTGCCGTTCCTCTTTGCTTTCGAACTTCAGAGAAGCCAGTTTGGTAACACCCTCTACAAGCTGCGTGACTTCTTCTCCGAAATCCTGGATCATGTCCTTCTCGGAATACGGCGTATCCTCGACAACATCGTGCAGCAGACCGGCCATGATGGTGGCGTCGTCCATGCCGAGTTCGGCCAGGATGTTTGCGACCGCGATCGGGTGGATCAGATACGGTTCTCCGGATTTGCGCTTCTGCCCCTCGTGCATTTTTTCAGCCACATCAAAAGCTTTCCCGATGCGATCGAGATCGTAATACGGATTGCGTTCTTTGAGTCCGTTCAGGAATTCTGCTTTTGACTGATACACGTAAGGTCTCCTGTCACTCCCCGCTGCGGGGGTATACTAGCGTTTTGCTTTTCTTGTCTTCTTGCCTGCTTTGGCTTTTGCGGAAGAGACGTGATAGCCCTTCTTCTTGCCCATCACGGCCTGCTCTGCGGCCTCCAGGAGGTCTTCATCGATCTCCTCGGAGATCTCTGCTTCTTCGAGCAGTTCCGCTTCGCTGAGGTTTTCAAACTCGTCGGCGACCTCCTGCGGAACGGACGCGAGGATCTCCGGCTTTTCGCCGTCGATTTCTTCGAAGGTCTCCTTCATATCAGCAGGGATCGCACCGACGATCTTCTCGCCGTTTTTGCCGGTGCCGGGCAGTTCTTCTTCCTTCGGCTTCTTGGTGGAAACAGCGCCCTGATACTTCTTGCCGCTCTTCTTGCCTTTGCTGGCGATTTGCTTCTCATAGCGGCTCTGGCGCTCTTTTTTGGTCATTACATAGTACAGCGGGCTGCAGATGAAGATCGAGGAGTAGCAGCCTGTGATGACGCCGACCATCAGCGGCAGTGTGAATTCGCGGATCGCGTCTCCTGCCATCACCAGCAGCGGGATCATAACGACAAGCGTAGTGACAGACGTCATGATCGAGCGGGACAGCGTCTGGTTGATACTGTCGTCCAGCAGCTGTTCCGTGCTGCCGCTGTGGCGCAGTTTGGCGTTCTCGCGCACGCGGTCGAAGATAACGATGGTATCGTTGATCGAGTAACCGACAACGGTCAGGATCGCTGCGATGAACGGGTTGTTGACTGTGACTCGGAAGATCGCGTAGAACGCGATCATGATGAATACGTCGTGCAGGACACCGAGGATCGCCGCCGCACCGAACTTCCATTCACGGAACCGGATGCGGATATAGATCAGCATGCCGATCGCCGCGAGCAGCAGCGAGGTCAGAGCATTCTTTGTCAGTTCTCTGCCGACCGTCGGTCCGAAGAATTCGCTTTCGAGCACGTCCGCATCCGTCAGGCCGAACTCTTCTTCGAGAGCGCCGGTGAACGCCGCGCGTGCATCATTGTCCAGCGATTCGTTGGTCTTGATGATCGCTTCGTTCTTATCCTGTCCGGAGAAGACGACCGCCATCTGGTTGGTCTTGATCCCCTGGGCTTCCGCCACGTCTTTGATCGCCTGCTCTTCCACCTGCTGGTGCATATCCATATGGATCATGGTGCCGCCGGTGAAGTCGATGCCGTAGTTCATGCCGACCGTCACAGCAATGACCAGACCGGCAATAATGACAGCCGCGCTGCCGATGAAGAATTTCTTGCGGTTGCCGATAAATTTGAATGTCTTCTTGATGTGGAACTTCTGTGTCCCGTCTTCGTTCATGCAGAACAGGCTGTTCTTCGCAAACGCCGGGCTGTTCGCAAAGAGGCTGAGGAACAGCTGTGTCACAAAGACCGCCGTAATGATGCTGGCGATGATACCGAGCATCAGGGTCCAGGCGAAACCTTTGACCTGGCTGGTACCGAGCTGGTACAGGATGATCGTCGCGATCAGGGTGGTCACCTGCGAGTCGATAACGGTGCCCAGCGCCCGCTTGTAGCCGCTCTTGACGGCGATGCGGATGCTCTTGCCCTGCGCGATCTCTTCTTTGATACGGTTGAAGATGATGACGTTCGCGTCGACGGCCATACCGATGGACAGGATGATACCGGCAATGCCCGGCAGTGTCAGGACACTGCCCATCAGCGCCATAGCACTGAGAACGATGACAACATAAAGGGCCAATGCAATATCTGCCGCCACACCCATGATGCGGTAGAAGAACAGCATCATGAGGAAGATGATGATCAGACCGATGATACCGGCGATGACGCTCTTATGGAAGGCGTCGACACCGATGGTCGCTGTCTGGGACGACGACGAGATCTCCTGCAGAGGGACCGGCAGCGAACCGCCGCGGATCAGCGCGGCCAGGTTGGTTGCTTCATCCTGTGTGAAGTTGCCCTCGATGATGCAGGAAGAACCGGTGATGACCTTTCTGGCGGTCGGATAGGAAATGATCTGATCATCCAGCATGATGACGATCGAATTGTTCGGTGCCATGACCGGATTGCCGTTCTGGTCGACACCGACCTGGATTGTGGACTCCACGCCTCCGTTCGCCGTGACGGTCGTCGCTTCTGTAAAGGCTTCTGTCCCCTCCGCATCGAATTCGAGCGATACGACGTAGCCCGCGTATTCCTGGCTGGTCGACAGTGCCGCATCCTTGACGTTCTCACCGGTCAGGACCACGCTGCCGTCCGCAAGTGTGAACTTGAGCTGTGCGGTCTTACCGATCAGCTCGATCGCTTCCTCCGCATTCTCCACACCGGGAAGTTCAACACGGATCCGGTCCGTCCCTTCGATCGAAACGTTTGGATTGGTCAGACCCATGGCATCGACACGGCGTGTGATGACCAGCTGGGCGCGGTCCATGGCGTCTCTTAATTCCTCATCTGACAGGCCTTCCGTGTCGGTTGCCTCCAGTACGACATAAACACCGCCCTCGATGTCAAGACCTCGCTGGATCTTGGAGGCGACCGGGTCCATTTTCCCGGGAATGCCCTTTACTGTGAGGAACCAGCCAAAGACCGTGATGATAATAATTAATACTGCGATAACTCGTTTTGCTGCTGTACTCATTGAAAAACACCTCATCAAAAAAATATACCAAGTTATTATACTCCATTCCACGGATCATAACAAGGGATATACACGTTGATTTCCTGTTATTTTCACCTTTCTTCAAAATGACGGGGCAAGCAAAAAGACCCGCCGCGCGGGTCTTTTTTCTGTCGCTTTCAGTAGTTCGTACACAGCAGCTGTCCGGGACAGGCTACTCCTCGTCGAACGCTTCGCTGGCGGCTTTGTCGACTTCGGCTTCAACAGCTTCCGCAGCAGCTTCGGCTTTTTCTTCCACCGTTTCCACTGCCTCTTCCGCCTTGGTTTCGGCCTCTTCGACCACTTCTTCCGCCTTCTTCATGCGCTTGGGCATTGCCTTCTTCGGAGCTTCTTCCTCGGTCTCTTCCTTCATGGCTCTGTCCGCCTTTCTGGCCGCTCTCGCTTCCGCGGGGTTGACGACCTTGGAAACAGACCATTTCATCATCTCCATCTTGACCTTGTCCGCGCCGACCTGGATGACGATGCTCTCGTCCTTGGTCTTGACGATCTTGCCGCAGATGCCGCCGATCGTGACGATCTCGTCACCGACGTGCAGATTGGCACGCATGTTGTTGACTTCTCTTTCCCTCTTCTTCTGCGGACGGATCAGCAGGAAGTACATCGCTGCGATCAGCAGGATAAGCGGGACAAACATAGTCAGAGTCTGGCTGTTCATTAATATTTCCTCCTTACAACAAATCACACAATTTGTGCGAACCTGATGGTGCCGGCGGCGGGGGTCGAACCCGCACGGTGTTGCCACCACCGGATTTTGAATCCGGCACGTCTGCCAATTCCATCACGCCGGCACATATCGACGAAAATTATATCATCAGATATCAAGCACCGTCAACTCTTCCTCCCGGATCGTCCGCAGGTTTTTCCCGGTAAAGATGTCATAAACGACCGGGATCACAACAAGCGTCATCAGCGTCGCGTAAAGCAGACCGCCGATACAGACGATCGCAACAGGCTGGACCATCTCTGCCCCGTCGCCGATGCCGCAGGCCAGCGGGATGAGGCCGAGGACCGTTGTCAGCGCTGTCATGAGGACCGGCCGGATCCTTGCGGCGCCGGCTTCACGGATCGCATCCCGTTTTTCCATCCCCTCATGGCGCATCTGATTGATATAATCTACAAGCACGATGCCGTTGTTGACGACGATGCCGAGCAATACAATGAACCCGATCATACCGACGATGCTGAACACATTGCCGGTGAAAAGAAGCGCCAGGAATCCGCCCGTGAACGCGAGCGGCATCGTGAACATGACGATGAACGGCGACCGCAGAGACTGGAACTGCGCGACCATGATCAGGTAGATCAGCAGCGCGCCGAGCAACATCATCTTGATCAGATCCCACAGTGCGTCCATGATCTGTTCGTTCTGGCCCTGGTACTCCAGCCGGATCCCGTCGGGAAGATCCAGCGCACCGATCGTCTTTTCGACTTTTTCCTGCAGGACCGTGGTACTCTCTTCATTCGTCGCGGCCGCGGCGGTCACGCTGATGCCGCGCGCCTGATCGAGATGGCCGATATAGGCGAGTGTTTTGCCGTCGCGGATCTCCGCGATATCGGTCAGTTTGAAAGTGACGCTGCTGCCGGTCATCTGGTTGGCATATGTCAGTTCGAGCGATTCCAGATCTTCGCGGGAAAGCCGCTCGTTTTTCTCTCCGGTCTCAATGACGATATCTCTGTCGCCGCCCTCATACCGGATCGAAGTCGGTCTGGTCGTATCGGAGAGCGCCTGTGCGACTGCCTGGTAGACCTGGGCGACCGTCATGCCCTTCTTCATTGCTTTGTTTTTATCGACTGCGATGACGACCTCATCCTGCGAGTTCTGATTGACATCCGACACTTCCTGCAGTTCGTCCATCCCCCGCAGCGCGTCCTCGATCATAACGACAGCTGTTCTGAGGTCATCGTTGTTGTCGCCGAACACATTAACGGAGATCGTCGTCCCGCCCATCATCTGGGTCATATCGATGTCCCCGGACACGAACATGTCGCATCCTTTTGCGGTCCCGATCTCGGAAATCTTCGCGGAAACAGCCTCGTTCTCGGAGATGCTGTCTTCATCCAGCAGGACATACATCGTCATTTCCTCAAAGTCCGCGTCCCCGCTGACACCCATGATGCTGGCGGTAGAGTTCGCAGGCATGATGCCGACCGTTTCGACACCGTCGATCGCCATCGTCTCTTCGGCGATCTCATCCGCGATCCGCATAGCGTCTTCATCCTCAATGTCTTCCGGCATCGTGACAGACGCGGAGATCTGCTGGCTGGCCATCGCCGGCATATACTCGATCCCCTTTCCGAGCAGCACTGCGGCTGAGCCGGCAAGCAGTACGACCACTACCAGCAGTGTGACGAACCGGTGTGCCAGTGCCTTGTCCAGAAGGAACAGATATTTTTTGAGCAGTCCGCGGTCTCTGTCCGCGAACCAGGCCTTCTCGCTGGTCTTTTCCAGCATGGCGCTCCCCATCGCGGGGACCACCGTCAGGGCGATGAACAGGCTCGCAAACAAAGAATAGCCGATGGTCAGCGCCATATCGGTGAATATGTCTTTTGTGAATCCATCCACGAAAACGATCGGGAAAAAGACACAGATCGTGGTCAGTGTCGACGCTGTGATCGCACCAGCTACCTGCGAGGCGCCTGACACGGCAGCCTGTATTTTGCTGACCCCCATATGACGCAGACGGTAGATGTTCTCGATGACGACGATAGAATTATCCACCAGCATGCCAACGCCTACCGCAAGGCCGGCCAGTGAAATGATATTGAGTGTGACGCCTGAGAAGTACATCAGGACCAGCGCGAACGTCAAGCTGACAGGGATCGAGATCGCTGTGATCAGCGTCGGCTTGATATCCCGCAGGAACAGCAGCAGGATCAGGATGGCAAGGACCGCGCCGAGCAGCAGGTTGCGCAGGACGCCGTCGATGACGATGCGGATGTACTCGCCCTGATCGGACAGCACATAGAACGAAAGCCCGTCGTACTCGGCAGATAGATCGTCAAATGCCTTCAGAATATTTCCGGACACCTTGGAAGTGGATGTATCCGACTGTTTGGAGAAAGAAAGCAGGATGCCGTCTTCCCCGTTGATCCTGGCGTAGACTTCATCGCTGTTGTTGACATACTGAACGGTCGCCACATCTTTGATGCGGACCGGGTCAAAGCCGTCGACGCCCGGATCGAACAGGATCAGATCCTCGATCTCGGAAAGATCCGTGAACTCTTCCCCCACCGAAACGATCGCATCCGCGTCGTTCTGGGAAATATAACCGGCCGGCATTTCAAAGTTTTCGGCGGCCAGGATCTGCGAGATGTTCGCCGCAGAGAGAACTGTCGTCAGGTCTACGGAAGCGGCGCTGTCCGCCTGCGCTTCGATCGTGCCGAGGGTCGTCTGCAGCTGCATGATGGAAGAGCGCAGGTACGCGTCTGTTGCGGACAGATCCGCCATCGAGTTGCTGAGTTCATCCGCTGTCATCGTCATGGCAATATTGAAAGACGTGACTGCCGCCTGAGCGGACGCGGCATCTTTCGTCATGGCATCAATGTCGACACCGACGGTCTTCAGCTGTTCTTTGTATGGTGCGAGCTGTGCGACCGCCGCATCAAGAGCCTTCTGTGCCTCATCGACGATCTGCTGCGGATCCATCTGTTCGGCGGAACTGCCATCCGGGATCAGTTCTTCGGGGATCTCCGCATCTTCCGGGATCTCCGTCCCTTCGGGAATCTCCGGCAGCTGTGAAGCCGCCTCTTTCATCGTGTCAACGATCCGCTGCGCTGCATCTCTTGCCGCAACGAGCTGCGCGATCTGTTCCAGCGCCGGTCCGACAAGTTCCCGCTGCGCTGCCAGTTCCTGCTGCGCTTTTTTGATCTGCTCTTTCCCGGCATCCACCTGCGACAGACCGCTCTCGGCTGCAGAGATGCCGCTCTTGATCCCGCTCTTTGCTTCATCCGTTGCCGATTTGATCTTTGCGGTCAGATCGTCGTTGAGTTTTTTGATTTTATCCGCGTCCAGCGCGATATGCACCGTGCTCTCCACAAGCCCCGCTGTTGTGACACTGGCAACGCCATTGATGGCGTCAAGGCGGCGCAGCAGATCCCCCTCAACGAACGTCGATAGTTCTTCTGAGGTCATTCCTTCTCTGTTGACCGCCGCAACGGTCGTCGGGATCATATTGGGGTTCATTTTATAGATGATCGGATCCGACACAGTGTCCTCGAACTGATTGTCCGCGAGATCCACCTTGTCGCGGATGTCGACCGAAACGATGTCCAGGTTGGCATCGCTTTCGAACTCGAGCAGGATCAGGGAGTAGTTCTCCATCGACTGCGACTGCATCGTTTTGAGATCCTCGAGCGTGGCCAGCTGCTCTTCCAGCGGTATGGTCACGTTCTTCTCCACTTCTTCCGGCGCCGCACCGGGCCAGGGTGTCATGACAGCGACATACGGCAGGTTGATGTTCGGAAACAGTTCCGGCGTCATCCGCGTAAAGGAAACATAGCCGAGGACAAGGATCGCCACGACCATGACCAGTACCGTATAAGGCTTTTTGACACTGTATTTCGGGATCAAGGAATCGCTCTCTTTCTGTCGCGGTCGTCCGGCAGTGCCGGGCTGTCCGCAAATCTGCATATAGCACAGAAAGTGTATCACAAAAAAGTTGGTTCCGATACCAAATTAGTAAAATAGAACGGATTTCCGACAGAAAGAGTGTATATGCCTGAACATACGAAAAAAGCACCTCCTCAGGAGATGCTTTTCAGTGGTGCGCCCGACTGGACTTGAACCAGCACGGTGTTACCCACACGCCCCTCAAACGTGCGCGTCTGCCTATTCCGCCACGGGCGCATGCCGTTTGGCTAACAAACTAATAATAATGAGTCAGCCCCGGCTTGTCAACCACTTTTTACGGCTGCATCCCGCCCGGAGCACCGGGCATCTGTCCGCCTCCCTGGCCGCCCATTTCACCGCCGGGCATGCCGCCGCCCATCATCTGGTTGGTGATCTCAGTCGTCTGTGCTCCATTGACGATAAGCGTCCCGCCGTTCAGTTCCGCCCCCATGTCATAATCAAACGGGGACTGCGCTGTGATATCAATTTCACCGCCGTTGATATAGATGTATCCGTTCGAATCGACCGCATCGGTGTCGCCCTGCCCCATGCTGATGGTGATCTTGCCGCCGTTGATCTCGATGGTTGGTGTATAAGCGGTAGATTTGGCTGACGCATTGATGCCGTCATCCGAGGCGCTGATACCGATCACACCGTCATTGATCGTGATATATGTCGCTTCCAGCGCTTCCGCGGCCGTGATGTCGAACGTACCCGCATTGATCGTCAAGGTCGTGACAGCATGGATGCCATCATCCGATGCATTGATCTTGAAAGTGCCGCCCGCGATGTAGACGTATCCTTTCGTATCGTCCTCGTCATTGTCAGCGTGGATCCCGTCTTTACCGCAAGTCAGATCGAAAGAGCCATCTGCGATGCGCACGCTGTCCTTTCCTTCCAGCGCATGCCCGGTAACGTCGATGCTGATCGTGCCGCCGGTGACCTTCAGATCATCCTTGGACGTGACTCCGTTGCCCTCTTCCGATGTGATCGCAAGCGTCCCGCCGCCCTGGATACAGAGATCCTCCTTTGAAAAGACGACCGCATCGACATTGGTATCGCCGTCCGCCGCATATGTGCCGGAAGTCGACAGCGTGTTCTCGCTCCCGTCCGCAAGCGTCAGGAAGACCTTGTCCGCCTGTTTGACGTAGATCGCAGCACTGCCGCTGTTTGTGATCTCGGCGCCGTCCAATACGATCTGTACTTTTGCGGTCTCCTCCGCCTCCACAATGACCTGTCCGGTCAGCTTGCCGGAGAGGATATAGACGCCTTCCTCACTGATCGTAACGGTACTGCCGCTGACGGAAACCCCGTTCCCGTCCGCCGAAGCACTGCTGCCGGACAAGGTGATCTTCGTCGCCTCGCTTTCATCGTAGGAAGGATCCATATCCCTGTCCGTGAACATTTCATCCTGCGACGATTCCGCGCCGGTATCCGCATCTGTCTCAGCTGCCGTCTCCGTGACTGCCTGACTGCTGCCGGTACTGTCCGCACCAGTCTCCGCCGCCGTGCCGCAGCCGGCGAGCGTCATGAGGAGCATGAGGAGACCGAGGACCACAGCTGCGAGTTTCATCCTTCTGTGTTTACACATGTTCATCCCGTTTTCCTTTCTTCCTGTTGTTCTTTCATCCATTTCATATCCAAGAAGTCTCTAGAGTGTGCTGCCGCCCTCTACATGGCGGGAGATGGAGATTTCCAGATTGCCGTTGCGGCAGCGCAGTTCGTTGAGGAATTCCCTTTCTTCAGCCGTATTCTTCAGTTCCAGATCATAGGTGAGTTTGAGCATGCTCCCCATATTCGTCGTCTTGACTTTTACCAGTTCATTTCTGGATGTGTATGCCTGCAGCAGATCCTCGAACACACCGGTATAGTCCAGATCTTCCGGGATCATGACGACGAGCCTGCGCCGCCCCGGGCTGCCTTCGCCGAATTTCATCACTGCATAGAGCCCCATGACGAGCCCCATGACGACGGCGAACACCGCTGCATAGATCAGCTGCCCCATGCCGCAGGCGAGCCCTGTGCTCATCGCCAGGAACAGCGCTGCAATTTCCCTCGCGCTGCCGGGCACTGAACGGAACCGCACCAAACTGAAGGCGCCGGCCACCGCGATCCCTGCACCGATGCTGCCATTGACCATCATAATGACCATGGCAACGACGGCCGGCAGCAGGATCAGCGTACCGAGGAAACTTTTTGTACACTGCGTTCTGAAGGAGTATGCAAGTGCCAGAAAGAGTCCGATCACGAGCGCCGCACCGATATCCATCAGAAATCCCTGCATCGAGATTGCCGTATTGGCTGTTGTTGTGAGTAGTTCTGTCATTGTGCGTTACGCTCCTCTCTGTACCGCGGGCGCCTTCTCCGCCCGCCTCTTCATTGCGGCGGCTCTTTTCTGCGATTCTTCGAGCAGGGACTGCGTGTAGCCCACCCCGTATTTTGAGAACCGCTGTTTGTAGATCATTTCCTCATCCAGGAAGCGGAGCAGCCATCCGGGCAGTCCCAGCGCCGTCTTGACTTCCAGGAGGACCATGCCGGAAGGAAGGATCGCCTTTCCTTCCCCTGCGGGAAGATAGTATCCTGCCGGCCATATGCTGCTGTCGGGAACAGCCCGCCAGACATTCTGTTCCGCCGCGCCGGCAGCCTGCTCTCTGAACGGCAGCCGTTCGTATTCCTGATAGCGGATGTCTCTGTCGAATGTCATGCGGAAGTCCGGATCGTCTTTGGCGAACCAGGCTTCCCTGTCGCAGGATATGTGCGCCGCCGGCCCCAGTCCTCTGTACAGCAGCGAGAAATACCGGATCTCTTTTGTGATCTGCTCCTGACAGCCTTCCTGCAGGAACTCTTCAACGGTCAGCGGCCTTTTATAGACA
>JAILFI010000183.1 GCA_024697655.1 Clostridiales bacterium | reverse complement strand
TACTGCACGGTCCCGAGGATGGCGTTCATGATCAGCACGGTGATGATAACGATCGTGCTGGCGCGCTCACCCGTCAGGAACGAGATCAGCGCGGCGGCGATCAGGATGATGACCAGCAGGTCTTTGAACTGGTCGGCGAAGACCGCCAGCAGCCCTTTGCGCTTTTCCTCCTGCAGTTTGTTCCGGCCGAACTTTTCACGGTTGGCCGCGGCTTCGTCTTCACTCAGCCCCTCGCGGCGCGAGCCGAAATCGTGGAGCGTTTCCACGGGGGTCCTGTCATAGTAAGTCTTTTTCACGGACTTATCGTTCCCGCTGCCGGTTCCGGCAGTGCTTTCCTGCATCTGCATTTGCTTTCTCCCTTATGATATCCGCCTGCGGCCGTCCGCAGGTTTTAAAAAAGACTCTCAAGACGGCAAACACCGTCTTAAAAGTCTCGCTGTTTCAAGTGGCGCGGGTCCGCCGGGCTATGCTGCCTTTATGGGCCGTACTGACGCGCTTCACTACAGGGCGGCGGAGAATCGCTTTGCCGCCCGTTCCGGGCGTGTTCCCCGCGGCGCCTGCCGCTACTCCCTTTTAATCTACCATTGGAAAATACCATATTTTATGTGGTTTCGCAATCTTTTTTCGCAAAACCGCACGGTCAGCCGGCCGCACGCTTTGCTTCCGGCAAGCCAAGGCCCCTGCTTTGTTTTTGAGTACAAAAAACACCCTGCATCTTTAACTGAATTCACGATAATACAGGAGATTGCTTGTAGTACAATACAATTGTTAAGTGAATAACACGCAAGCGGCAACGACCGTGATCCACGTTTATAAGATTTACATTCATAAGGAGGACAACATGCTGGAACTGAGAGAAGTCACAAAAGAAAACCTCATCGAGATCACAGATCTGGAAATGGAAGACGAACAGAAAGGCTTTGTTGAGGACAACCTGTTCTCGATCGCGGAGTGCTACCTGTATGACGAATTCGTTCCGAAGGGCATCTATGACGGCGACACCCCTGTCGGTTTTGTGCTGTACTACTTTGTCGAGGACGATCCGGACTACGTGTTCCTGCACAGAATCATGATCGACAAACATCAGCAGGGCAAGGGCTACGGTCTGGCGGCGATGGAACTCTGCTTCAGAGAGTTCAAGAAGGAATTCCCGTCGATCGGCTGTGTGGAACTCATCCACTATCCGAACAATGAACGTGCGGCGGCCATGTACGAAAAAGCCGGCTTCAAGCTGACCGGCGGCAGCGTCAAGAGCGCGCCCGGCCGCATCCTGCGGGGCGACACCGATCCGAACTGGACCTACGAAGTGACGCGCAGAAGATACTACGAAGACTAAGGCCCGGACAGGCACAGGCTTTGCATAAGAATAGGAGGAAAGAGCATTGAAGATCAAGATACTCAGCAGACAGGACCTGATCCAGATCCTGGAGCTGCCCAAAGTCATCGAAGGCGTAGAAGCCGTTTATAAAGCAAAGGCGCAGGGAGATGTCGCCGCCTGGCCGCTCGTGGAGCACAAGTTTGAAGACGGTTCGCTGATGGACATCCGTTCCGGTGGTGTTTTCGGGGAAGTCGGCGTGCACGGGGCGAAGCTTCTGAACAACTTCCCGGCCAATGCGGCGAAAGGCCTGCCGGTGTTCTCCGGCGTGCTGATGTCGTTTGACTCTTCAACCGGTCTTCCGACCGGCGTCATGGACGCATCGTACATCACGAGCCTGCGCACAGGCTCCGCAGCAGCGATCGGAGCGGCAACGCTCGCAAGAAAGGACAGCAAGACCCTGCTGCTCGTCGGCACCGGCCTGCAGTCGGTCTACATGCTCGCGGCAACGCTGATCAAGATGCCGCAGCTCGAAAAAGTGATCGTGGCGGATTCGTTCCGGCCGGAGAATGCGGCGGCTTACGTGGAAACGATCCGCGAACGGCTGGAGAAGGAACTCGGCGTGGTCTGCCCGGACGTGGCGTTCGAGGCGGAAACAGATCTGCGTACGGCGGTCTTTAAGGCGGACGTGATCATCACGATCACAAGAAGCACCGTTCCGATGATCATGAAGGACTGGCTCAAACCCGGTACGCACCTTTCCTGCATCGGTGCGGACATGAAGGGCAAGGAAGAGATCGATCCGGAGATCTTCCGCACGGCCCGCAGCTTCGCGGACGACGCGGCGCAGTGCTGCGCGGTCGGCGAGATGGAGATCCCGGCCAATATGGGCATCATTTCCCCGGACCGTGTCACCGCGGAGATCGGCGAAGTACTGTGCGGCATGAAGCCGGGACGCCTCACTGACGAGGATATCACGGTGTTCGACGCGACAGGGCTGGCGGCGCTCGACCTGGTGACCGCGAAGGTCGCCGTGGCATCGGCAAAAGAGAAAGGCCTCGGCCAGGAAGTTGAGATATAATAATATAGTGAGACGCAAGTCGGAAAAGTAAGCGATTCCCCCTGCAAACAAGGAGGCACTATATGGCAAGAGAGATCAGAAAACTCACAGCAGCGGATATCGAGAGCTACCTCGAGGTATACCTCAACGCGTACCCCGCGTTCAAGGCGCTCGATGAGGAGTGCACGGAAAGCTTCCGGCAGAGGTTCCTGTTCCAGCTGCGCGAGGACAAAGACGTGGAGGCGGTCGGTCTGTTCGATGACGGCGTGCTGCTCGCGACGATGAAGATCGTGAAGTTCGACATGAACCTGTACGGGAAGATGCAGCGGGCGTACGGCCTGATGTC
>JAILFI010000173.1 GCA_024697655.1 Clostridiales bacterium | reverse complement strand
AGCAACCGCCTCCGCCAGTGCTGCCATGTCCTGAAAATAGTAATAAAAAGTATTGCGGTTGATCGCACAGCGCTCCACAATGTCTTTCACAGTGATATGACTGGAAGGGTTTTCTTCCAGTAGTTCCAGGAAGCACCCTTTGATGTTCTCTCTGGTGTTGGTTTTCATGATGGATCTCCGTATAACATGGATCGCGTCACCATATGGCTGGTCATATAATCCCCCAATATTAACGTAGCAAAGGTGGGCTTTCAAAACAATAGACAAACGGGGCGAAATGTCTGATAGTTGAAATCGTCCGCTCGCGTGGAGTATTATACAGACAGTGGCAAAAAGCCATTTCCGCGGGCATCCGGCCGGCGGAGGAAATGCACGGCGTTCCCAGCTTTCCGGATCTGCGGGAACATCGATGGAAACAGAAAAGAAAATGGATAAGAAACCAAGAACCGGGCTGTGGAGCAGCCACAACCTGAAAAACGAATACCTGACGGAAGAGCAGAGAGCGTTCCTCATGACCTGCTTTGAGCAAAACCTGGAACACGCCCGCCACGTAGAGAACGAACGTCTGACGTTCAACTCGATCTACATGGCTCTGGTCGGCGGCGTTCTGGCCTTCGTGTACAGCACGGAAGTCAAATACGTGCTGTTCTCGGTCGGCGTCACGTGTCTGCTGATCATCACCGGATTTATCGCGATGCTGCTCACCAAGCGCTGGGACAATACGTTCGACCGGCACATCGAGTATGCAAAGGACTGCTATCGGCTGGTCCACGAATCGCTCTTCCCGGATGACCTCGATGAAGATGACGAGAACAACGAAGACGCGGCTGCCAGCGAATGGATCAGCGGCATCAACGGGCTGCCGGCGTACGCGTTCCGCCCGAAAAACCCGGAAAGCAGATCCGACGGCGCAGCGGCAGGCTTCATGAACTTTATCTACAGGACATTCCGGACCAGGCGGCTGTTCAAGTGGTTTTACTGGCTGATCCAGCTGGTGCTCGCCGCCTCGCTGGTGTATTTCCTGTCGCAGATGTGAGCGGCGGCTGCCTGCGGTCTTGCAGGCGGCGGTCTGCGGCGCAGCAGTAAGAAAGAGAAGACAGACTATGATCAGACTGATCGCAACAGATCTTGACAATACGTTATTGGATAAAAGCGGCGGCGTCCCGCCGGAGACGGTGGCGGCGCTTGCGGAGGCGGAGAAAAAAGGTGTTGTCGTGACCGTGGCCACGGGGCGCTCTTTCGCGTCTGCCCGCGGGGTCGCGGAGTTGATCGGCGGCAACGGGCTGGCGATCTGTTACAACGGCTCGCAGATCCGCCGGCTCGCGGACGGCGCGTTGCTTTACAGCGGCTGTGTCGACAAAGACGTGCAGCAGGCGATCATCGAATTCGTGCACGAAAGAGGGCTGTATCTGCAGCAGTACGACAACGATGTGATCGTGGTGGAAACGCTGCGTCTGGACAAGCACAACGATCCGGATCTGCGGTTCGCGCCGCACCGGGAGGTCGGAGACTTTCTGAAGGAACCGCTCTTCGATACGCCGAAGATGATGATCGCGGCGGATCCGGCAGAGGTGCCGGTGCTGCAGGCGGAACTGGAAGAGATGTTCGCGGGGCGCATTTTCTGCGCGCAGTCCGAACCGCACCTGATCGAGATCATGCCGGCGGCCGTGAACAAAGGGACCGCTCTGGCGGCTCTGTGTCAGGAGTTCGGTATCCGGCGCGATGAGGTCATGGCGCTCGGCGACAATACGAACGACATGCATCTGCTGCAGGCGGCGGGTCTTGCCATCGCGGTGGCCAACGCCGTGCCGCAGCTGCAGGAGTACGCGGACTATGTCTGCAGGGGCGAACGCAGCGAAGGGTTCCGCGAAGCCATCGAGAAGTTCATCCTGGCGCCCGACGCCGCGATGGCTGTCGAGGAATGGGAAAACAACGTACGCTGACCTGCGCGGACCCGTGCTGTCCGGCGCGGAGCTTGGCAGAGCATTGAGTTGACCACCGTATCGAAACAGAACAGAAAACCCCGCCTGCGCGGCGGGGTCTTTTGATACGGACGGTTTTGTCCTCTACTTTGTCTGGAACGCTTTGATGATCTGGATGATGAGCGTCGGCAGGAAGGACAGGATCCAGACGATCAGCAGGAGGTGCGGGTTGAGCAGGGCGACGCCGAATGCCGCGCTGAAGAACCGCAGTCTCAGGATGCAGTGCAGCAGCCCTGCGCCGAGCAGGAACGCACCGATCGTAAACCAGTTGCTGAACAGTCCGAGGCGGAAGATGTTCTGTCTGCCGCGGCAGTTGAATCCGTGCCACAGACGCGCCAGGCACAGCGTTGCGAACGCCATGGTGCTCGCGCAGACCGGACTGAAGAAGACGTTGCCTTCTTCGATCATCGCGCCGATCGCGGGGATACCCGCCAGCGAGATGTGCCCGAGGCCGATCAGGAATGCGGTGCCGGTCGCCAGTGCGATGAGGACGCCGTAGAGCAGGATGTCTTTGACCGTCGGTTTGTTGAGGACGGACTCCGTGCGCGGACGCGGCTTGTCGTGGATGAGGGCAGGATTGGACGGCTCCATGCTGATGGCGAGCGCCGGCAGGCTGTCCGTGATCAGATTGATGAACAGCAGCTGCACCGCGGTGAACGGCATCGACAGCCCCGCCAGGGAGGCGAACAGGACCACGAAGATCGCCGCCAGGTTGCCCGAGAGCAGGTACATGATGGCGTTCTTGATATTGGTATAGATGTTCCTGCCGTTGAGGACGGATTTGATGATCGTCGCGAAGTTGTCGTCGGTGAGGATCATCGCTGCAGAGTCCTTGGCGACTTCCGTGCCGGTGATGCCCATGGCGACGCCCACGTCGGCGCTCTTGAGCGCCGGGCCGTCGTTGACGCCGTCTCCGGTCATGGCGACAATGTGGCCTTTGTCCTGCCAGGCGCGGACGATCCGGATCTTGTTGTCCGGGGACACGCGGGCGTAGACAGAGATGCGCTCCAGCATTTCGTGGAGCTTTTCTTCGCTCATGTTGTCGATCTCCGGACCGGTCACCGCCAGATCGCCTTCCTGCATGATGCCGATGCGGCGGGCGATGGCGGACGCCGTGACTTTGTGATCGCCGGTGATCATGATCGGCTTGATGCCGGCGGCGATGCAGTCCGCGACCGCCTGGGCGGATTCCTCACGCGGCGGGTCCATCTCAGCGAGCAGACCGATATACTCGAGGTCGTACTCGTCGTCGGTGTCGATCGGGAAGTCGTCTTCCATGTATTTGCGCGCAAAGCCGAGCACGCGCAGACCGCTGTTGGAAAGGTCGAAGTTTTCTTTGCGGACCGCTTCCTTTTCTTCTTCGGTCAGGTTCACCGCGCGCGACAGGATGACGTCGATGGCGCCCTTGGTGTACATGACGAACCGGTCGCCTTCCGCGTGCAGGGTGCTCATGAGCTTGCGGTCGCTGTCGAAAGGCACCTCGTCGATGCGCGGGTTCGCGTCGAGCAGTTCGCTCAGCGGCTTAAGGCCTTTTTCTTTGATAAAGTAATCGAAATACGCGGTCTCCGTGGGATCGCCCAGCAGTTTGCCGCCAACGCGCCGGGTGTCGTTGCAGAGGATGCTGGCGAGCAGCATTTCCTCGCGGCAGCCCTCCATGGCGCTTTCGTGTTCGACGGTCATCTTGTTCTGCGTCAGGGTGCCGGTCTTGTCGGAGCAGATGATGCTCACGCAGCCGAGACCCTCGACGGCGTTGAGGTCTTTGACGATGGCGTTCTCTTCGGCCATGCGTTTGGTGCCGATGGCCAGGGAGATCGTAATAATGGAAGACAGCGCTTCCGGGATCGCGGCCACCGCCAGCGCGACCGCGAACAGCAGCGCGTCCAGCACGGGCATATGCCGCACCATCGCCAGTCCGAAGACGACGGCGCAGATGATCATGATCGCCACGGACAGTTTTTTGCTGAAGTTGTCCATCGTGATCTGCAGCGGCGTTTTGCGGTCCCTGGTGTCGCCCATCAGTTCGGCGATCCGGCCCAGTTCGGTGTCCTTGCCGACGGCGGTGACCACACAGGTCGCCCGGCCGTAGGTGACCAGACTGCCGGAGAAGACCATATTCTTCTGGTCGCCGAGGGCGACGGTTTTCGGAGCGGCCGCGATATCGATCGTGGTCTCACTGTCCGCTGCCGCATGGTCGCCGGGGGAATCCGCACCGGGCACGATGATCTTTTCGGTCTTCTCGACGCTTTCGGATTCACCGGTCAGGGAACTTTCATTGACTTTGAGGGAGAAATTCTCCAGGATGCGGGCATCGCCGGGGATGATGTCGCCGGCCTCGAGCGTGATGATGTCGCCGCAGACGAGATCTTCCGCATCGATGACTTTCTGTACACCGTCCCGGATGACCTTGGCCTCCGGGGAGGACAGTTTTTTCAGACTCTCCAGTGACCGTTCCGCTTTGAAATACTGCACGGTCCCGAGGATGGCGTTCATGATCAGCACGGTGATGATGACGATCGTGCTGGCACGCTCACCCGTCAGGAACGAGATCAGTGCGGCGGCGATCAGGATGATGACCAGCAGGTCTTTGAACTGGTCAGCGAAGACCGCCAGCAGTCCTTTGCGCTTTTCCTCCTGCAGTTTGTTCCGGCCGAACTTTTCGCGGTTGGCCGCGGCTTCGTCTTCACTCAGCCCTTCGCGGCGCGAGCCGAAATCGTGGAGCGTTTCCACGGGGGTCCTGTCATAGTAGGTCTTTTTCACGGACTTACTGTTCCCGCTGCCGGTTCCGGCAGTGCTTTCCTGCATCTGCATTTGCTTTCTCCCTTATAATATCCGCCTGCGGCCGTCCGCAGGTTTTAAAAAAGACTCTCAAGACGGCAAACACCGTCTTAAAAGTCTCGCTGTTTCAAGTGGCGCGGGTCCGCCGGGCTATGCTGCCTTTATGGGCCGTACTGACGCG
>JAILFI010000171.1 GCA_024697655.1 Clostridiales bacterium | reverse complement strand
CCGAAATTCATCGACCTCGACAAGGTCCGCGGCAAGCTCGTTCTGCGGTGCAGACAGCCCGGAGACACCTTTTCCTCGGCAGTGCGCGGCAACACGAAAGGCCTCAAAAAACTGTTCCAGGAAGCGGGCATCGGCGCCGGCGAACGAGACCGTATCCCTCTGCTCTGCGACGACAGCGGCATCATCTGGATCCCGGGACAGGGACCCTCTGCCGCGGTATGTTCCGACGGTATGACCGTAAAGATCATTCATATAGCTATTACTGAAAGGAAAGACCATGCATCCGGATGTTGAAAGGGTCCTGATCACTGAAGATCAGATCGCAAAAAGAGTAAAAGAACTGGGAGCACAGATCACGAAGGACTATCAGGGCAAGAACCTGACGATGGTCTCCGTACTGAAGGGATCGGTGGTGTTCTTCACCGACCTTATGCGGGCGATCGATCTGCCGATGGAGATCGACTTCATGGTGGTCTCCAGCTACGGCAGCGGCGTCGTCAGTTCCGGCGTGGTCCGGATCGTGAAGGATATCGACCTATTTCTGGAGGGCAAGGATATCCTGATCATCGAGGACATCCTCGACAGCGGTAAGACCCTGCACTATATCGAAGGCATCCTTCAGGGCAGGAGAGCCAACAGCATCCGCATCTGCACTTTCATGGATAAACCCGCCCGCCGGGAAGTCGATATCCAGGCGGACTATACGGGCTTTGAGATCCCGGACGACTTCGTGGTGGGCTACGGACTCGACTACGATCAGAGATACCGCAACCTGCCCTATGTGGGCGTTCTCAAACCCAGCGTCTATACCAAATAATTCCCCCGCCGGCAGTATGCCGTGCAGGATTGGAGGACTATGAACGAAAACAGAAACCAGCGGGGTCTCGGTATCCCGATTCTGGCGATCGCACTGATCATCATCCTGGGCATCTTCTATATGTCCAGCAACAGGACGAACAACGAAGAATACTACAAGATCGTGGATCTCTTCCGCGAGGAGAAGGTCAGTTCCTTCGAGCTGAACCTCTCCAACGGAACGATGTATTACCAGCTGGCTGGAGAAGAGGAGGTGCGGAACTACAAGGTTCCGGACGTTGAGATCTTCCTGTCGGATATCGGAGGATACATTCAGAGCTACAACGAACACCACGACGCGGAACTGGAGTACAACTACGTCACCAGCAACTCCGCATTGTCGGTGATCCTGAGCCTGTTCCCGACGATCCTGCTGATCGGCCTGTTCATCTATTTCATGTATATGATGTCCCAGCAGACCAGGGGCGGCGTCGGCGGTGTCGGCAAAGCCCGTACGAAGTCGCTGACCGAAGCGAAAAGAGCGACGTTTGCGGACGTTGCCGGGGCGGATGAGGAAAAGCACGAACTGCTTGAGATCGTGGAGTTCCTCAAGAACCCCGCAAGATTCAACGCGCTCGGTGCGAAGATCCCCAAGGGTGTACTGCTGATCGGCCCTCCGGGTACCGGTAAGACGCTGCTCGCGAGAGCCGTGGCCGGAGAAGCCGGCGTCCCGTTCTTCTCCCTGTCGGGTTCTGACTTCGTGGAACTGTATGTCGGTGTCGGCGCTTCCCGTGTCAGGGATCTGTTTGACAAAGCAAAAAAAGCAAGGCCCAGCATCATCTTCATCGATGAGATCGACGCCGTGGGACGCAGAAGAGGCACCGGCCTCGGCGGCGGCCACGACGAGAGAGAGCAGACACTGAACCAGCTGCTGGTGGAGATGGACGGATTCAGCGCCAACGAGGGCGTCATCATCATCGCGGCAACGAACCGCGCCGATATCCTCGACCCCGCGCTGCTGCGTCCGGGCCGCTTTGACCGCCAGGTCTATGTAGGCGTGCCGGATGTCGTCGGAAGGGAAGCAATCCTGAAAGTCCACGCGAAGAATAAGCCGCTGGCTCCGGATGTAGATCTCAAGACCATCGCCAAGGCGACGGTAGGATTCACAGGCGCGGATATCGAGAACCTGCTGAACGAGGCGGCGCTGCTCGCGGCGCGCAAGAACCGCAAGGCGATCACCAAGCAGGATATGGAGGAAGCTTCAATCAAGGTCCTCGCTGGACCGGAGAAGAAGTCC
>JAILFI010000041.1 GCA_024697655.1 Clostridiales bacterium | reverse complement strand
TACAGAGACGATCTATCATCTGCTTTGCGCATTGGAAGAAAAAAACGATGGCCGCTTTATGTATTCGACAGAATAAAGAATTTGCTCTTTTGTTATCGGGTCTAAAGTGGTATAATACCACGAGGTTAAATGCGCTTACGGCGTTAATTGTATAGAAAAGGGGATTTGGAAATGCGAAAAAGAGTACTCCCATTAGTACTTGCGTTGTTGATTACAGTGACCGGCTTTGAGGCGCTTCCTGTCTTTGCGGCTGAAGAGGCCCCCGTTCCTGCAGATCAGATCACAGAAGAAACTGCTGTGCCTGCTGAGGAACCGGCAGCGGAGGAAGCGGAAGAAACTCAGCCTGCAGAGGGGGAAGAGCCTGAGCCGGAAGACCCGGCTCCCAAGAGCGGCTGGGTGGAAGAAGAAGGCGGTCAGCGCTATTACGATGCAGAGGGAGCCTACTATCAGAGCGGGATGTTTGAGATCGATGCCAACAAGTATTTCTTCGATCAAAACGGATTCCTTAAAAAGTATATGTTCACCTGGGGCGGCAATCGGTATTACGCCAACGGGAACGGTGAGCTTGCGGTCAATAAGGTGATCACGATCAGCAGTACCGGAAAGAAGTACTATTTCGGCGAGGATGGCACAGCGCAGACCGGCATGTTCACCGGCGCTGACGGGAACGCTTATTACGCGGACAGCGAGGGTGTCCTGAAGGCGGGAACGTTCTTCACCTATGACGGCAATACCTATTATGCACAGGCCAACGGCACACTGCTGAGAAATATCAAAAAGACGATCAGCGGCAAGCAGTATATTTTTGATGCGAACGGGCATGTCAAGAAATGGCTGTTCACCTGGGGCGGCAAAACTTACTACGCCAACGGGAACGGTCAACTCGCGACTTCCAAATTCGTGACGATGAGCAACACCGGGTACAAGTATTACTTCGGTTCTGACGGTGCGGCAAAGTCGGGATTCTTCACGGTCGGCAGCAACGAGTATTTCGGGTTCCCCAGCGGGATCATCCGCAAGTACCTGTTCAAAGAAGGTGGATTCACATATTACGCGAACGGGGAAGGTGTCCTGACCAAGTCGAAGATGCTGACCATCAAGGGCAACAAATACAACTTCAATAAGTACGGCTGCGCCAGCATGGGTGTTTTCAAGGCGGTCAACGGCAATTACTATTACGCGAACGGAAACGGTGTTATCCGCACAAGCCCCGGCAGGATCAGGTTCAAGGGCAACCTCTATATTGCCAAGACCGGCGGCATACTCTACAGGAATCAGTTCATCGTAACAAAAGACTGTGCGTATTATGCTGACTCGAATGCGCAGATCAAAACATCGCAGTTCACCTATAAAGATGCTTTTAACAATATGGTGCTGACGCCCAATTCCGAAGGACAGATCCCGCTCAGTCAGTACAAAAAGCTCAACATGACCGGCGCGCCGCCGGCGATCTCCATGAGCCCTTATGTGCTGATCGATATCGGCGATCAGAAGATTTATCTCTACAAGGGCGGCAAATGCATTCTGAGTTCATCTATTGTCTCAGGCAGGATCTACGGAAAGAAGTACCACGGCACTCCGCCAGGGACCTATCATCTGCTGTACAAGCAGCGCGACCGGTATCTGGAAGGATTCGAAGACGACGGTGTCACGAGGTATAAGACTCACGTCTGGTACTGGATGCCGTTCCGCAGTGATGGCTACGGTATGCACGACGCGCCGTGGAGAACGGCGTTCGGTGGCAAGATCTATCAGTATCACGGCTCGCACGGCTGTGTCAATCTGCCGAATAACACCGCCAAGACCGTATACAGTACACTCCGTGCTGGTGATATGGTCAAGGTCCAGCCGTAAGGGATCGAAAAAGCGAACACGTGTTTGCGACGACAAAGCTTCTATGGTACAATGTGCCATAGAAGCTTTTCTTTCATAAGCCGCTGCGGGACCGCGGCAGGCAGAGAGCAGAACAAAGACCATGCCAAAATTCAAAGTTGTTTCGGATTTCGACACCATCGGCGATCAGGCGCTCGCCGTCGAAACACTCAGCAAAGGTGTTCTGGCCGGCAAAGAACGGCAGACGCTGATGGGCGTCACCGGCAGCGGCAAGACCTTCACGATGGCGAAGATCATCGAGCAGGTCCAGAAGCCGACGCTGGTTATTTCGCACAACAAGACACTGGCGGCGCAGCTGCACGGGGAGTTCAAAGCATTCTTTCCGGACAACGCCGTCGAGTATTTTGTTTCTTATTACGACTACTATCAGCCGGAGGCATACGTGCCTTCGACCGATACATATATTGAGAAAGACTCGGATATCAACGATGAGATCGACAAACTCCGTCACTCGGCGACGGCAGCGCTTTCGGAGCGTCGGGATGTCATCATCGTCGCGTCCGTTTCCTGCATCTACGGGCTCGGTTCTCCGGTCGATTACGAGAACCAGGTCCTGTCTTTGCGGCCCGGGATGATCAAGGACAAAATGGAGATCCTGCGCAAACTCGTCGATATCCGCTACGACCGTAACGATATCGCTTTTGAACGTACGAACTTCCGTGTGCGCGGGGATATCATCGATATCTATCCTGCCGGCGAAGAACATGCCATCCGCGTGGAACTCTTCGGCGATGAGATCGAAAAGATCAAGGAGATCGATCCGCTGACCGGGGAGATCATCGGTCTGCGCGATCATGTTTCGATCTTCCCCGCTTCTCATTATGTCACAAGCGACGAGAAGATGGAAAAAGCCATCGAGTCGATCGGACAGGAGTTGGAGGAACGCATCCGGTGGTTCCAGGACCGCGGCAAACTCCTCGAAGCGCAGCGCATCGAACAGCGGACCCGCTACGATCTGGAGATGCTGCGGGAGATCGGCCGCTGCAAAGGCATCGAGAACTATACCCGGCACATGAACGGGCTGGAGGAGGGCGAACGGCCGTATACGCTGATCGATTACTTCCCGGATGATTTCCTGATCATCATCGACGAATCGCACGCCATGCTGCCGCAGCTCCGGGCGATGTACAACGGCGACCGGGCGCGCAAGCAGTCTCTGGTGGACTACGGATTCCGTCTGCCGTCAGCGCTCGACAACCGGCCGCTGCGGTTCGAAGAGTTCAATGAACTGGCTAAGCAGGTCATCTATGTCAGCGCCACGCCGGCAGCGTATGAGAAAGAAGTCTCCGGCGGGATCAATGCGGAGCAGATCATACGGCCGACCGGTCTGCTCGACCCGCCGATCGACGTCGTACCCAGCGAGGGGCAGATCGACCATCTGATCGGAGAGATCAACAAGACAGTCGCACAGGGAGAGCGCGTGCTGGTCACGACGCTTACCAAGAAGATGGCGGAAGATCTGACCGATTACCTCAAAGAAGCCGGTATACGGGTCCGGTATCTGCATTCGGATATCGATACACTGGAGCGCATGGAGATCATCCGCGATCTGCGCACAGGCGAGTTCGACGTACTGGTCGGCATCAATCTGCTGCGCGAGGGGCTCGATATCCCGGAAGTGTCGCTGGTGGCGATTCTCGATGCAGACAAGGAAGGGTTCCTGCGCACGGAGACCTCTCTGATGCAGACGATCGGCCGCGCGGCGCGCAATGTGCACGGCCATGTCATCATGTACGCGGATACCATCAGCCCGCCGATGCGGTACGCGCTCGATGAGACAAAACGCCGCCGCGGTGTACAGGAGGCATACAACGAAGCACACGGGATCACACCGCGCTCCGTCGAGAAGTCTGTCCGCGAAGTCATCGAAGCGACGAAGTCCTGGGACGAGACTGAGGAGGGCAAGGCAGCCGGCGGAAAGAAGCCGTTGGAGATGACCAAGCGCGAGCTCGGCAAATACATCCAGGCGCTCGAGAAGGAGATGCGCGACGCAGCCGCGAAGATGGAATTCGAAAAGGCGGCGATGATCCGTGACAGGATCTTCGAATACCGCACCCATTTATAGAACACAAATTAACAGAACATGAGCGAACATCTGACAACCAAAGACATCGTGATCCGCGGTGCCAAAGAGAACAATCTGAAAAACCTGTCGGTGACCATTCCGAGGGACAAAATGGTCGTCTTCACCGGCATCAGCGGCAGCGGCAAGTCGTCGCTGGCGTTCGATACGATCTATGCAGAAGGACAGCGGCGCTACATCGAGAGCCTGTCCTCCTATGCCCGGCAGTTCCTCGGGCAGATGAACAAGCCGAACGTAGAGTCTGTCGAAGGCCTTTCACCGGCGATCTCGATCGACCAGAAGACGACGAGCAAGAACCCGCGTTCCACGGTGGGCACAGTCACGGAGATCTACGACTATCTGCGTCTGCTGTACGCGCGTATCGGCGTGCCGCACTGCCCGGTCTGCGGGAGAGAAATCAGCAGCCAGACCGTCGACCAGATCGTAGAGACCATTCTGGAGTATCCGGAAGGGACCCGGCTCATGGTCATGGCGCCGGTCATCCGTGACAAGAAAGGGCAGCATGAGAAGATCCTTGCCCGGATCCGCCGGGAGGGTTTTGCGCGCGTCCGTGTCGACGGAGAGATCAAGAATCTTGAGGATGACGAGATCGCGCTCGAGAAGACCTTCAAGCATACTATCGAGATCGTGGTGGACCGCATCATCGTCCGTCCCGGAGCGCAGGCGCGGCTTGCCGAAGCCTGTGAACTGGCGGTCGAACACGGCGAAGGGCTCGTGATCGTCGTTGCAGGGGATGAAGAGCGGATGTTCAGCACCAAACTCGCCTGCCCGGATCACGGCGTTTCCATCGAGGAGATGGAGCCGCGCACCTTTTCGTTCAACAACCCGCACGGTGCCTGTCCGACCTGCAAGGGGCTTGGATTTGTCGAGAAGATCGACCCGGAACTCATCATACAGGATCCGAAGAAGAGCATCGAAGACGGCGCGATCGGCAGCGCTTTCGGCGTGATGAAGATCGACGGCTGGTACCGGCAGATGCTGGACGCGCTGGCCCGCGACCACAAGACATCTCTGACTGTGCCGTACGAGCAGATGCCGGAATCCTTCAAGCAGGAAATGCTGTTCGGGACCGGCAAACGCCACCTGAAATACAAATATCACAGCCGCCACAGAGGCACAACGAGCCTGATGGACTTCCCGTTCGAGGGCGTCGTCAATGCGCTGGAGCGGCGGTATGCGGAGACCACGTCGGACTATGCCCGCGACAAGTACCGCAAATTGATGGCGGAGCAGACCTGCCCCGCCTGTCAGGGCAAGCGCCTCAAGCCGGAGGTGCTCGCTGTGACGGTCCATGGCCGCAACATCAACGAATCCTGCGACATGGCGGTCGGGGAAGCGCTTGATTTCATGGATCACATTGAACTGACCGAGAAAGAAGAGGTCATCGCGCGCCCGATCATCCGGGAGACCTATGCGCGGCTGAAGTTCCTGAAAGATGTCGGGCTGGACTACCTGACATTGTCCCGCTCGGCAGCCACGCTGTCCGGTGGGGAATCGCAGCGCATCCGGCTGGCGACCCAGATCGGCAGCGGTCTGGTCGGCGTGCTGTACATCCTCGATGAGCCGAGTATCGGCCTGCATCAGAAAGATAATGACAAACTCCTGGAATCGCTCCGCAACCTGACCAACATGGGCAACACCCTGATCGTTGTCGAACATGACGAGGAGACCATGTACGCGGCAGATCAGATCGTTGATATCGGTCCCGGCGCCGGTGTGAACGGCGGCTGCCTTGTGGCGCAGGGCACGGTCGAAGAAATCAAGGCATGCCCCGACAGCATCACCGGGCAGTACCTGTCGGGGAAGCGGAAGATCGAAGTGCCGTCCGAACGGCGGGCCGGCAGCGGGCATTCCCTGACCATCAAAGGCGCCCGGGAAAACAACCTGCAGGGCATCGACGTGGATATTCCGCTCGGGGAGATGGTCTGCGTGACAGGTGTTTCCGGCTCCGGAAAGAGCAGTCTCATCAACGAGATCCTCTACAAGTCGCTGGCGGCAAAGGTCAACCGTGCGAAGATCCGCGCCGGCAGACATGACGATATCCTCGGCGTCGAGAACATCGATAAAGTCATCGATATCAACCAGTCTCCGATCGGCAGGACGCCGCGGTCCAACCCGGCGACCTACATCGGCGTCTTCGATCTGATCCGTGACCTGTTCGCGGAGACGCCGGAAGCGAAGATCCGCGGCTACAAGAAAGGGCGGTTCTCCTTCAATGTCAAGGGCGGACGCTGCGAAGCCTGCAGCGGCGACGGCATCATCAAGGTCGAGATGCATTTCCTGCCGGATGTTTACGTGCCTTGTGATGTCTGCCGCGGAAAGCGGTTCAACAGGGAGACGCTCGAGGTCACCTATAAAGGAAAGAACATCTACGAAGTCCTCGACATGAACGTCGAAGAAGCACTGGAGTTCTTCAAGCACCTCCCGCGCATCCACCGGTATATCCAGACGCTCTACGATGTCGGTCTTGGCTACCTCAAACTGGGGCAGCCGTCCACCGAGCTGTCCGGCGGTGAAGCGCAGCGCATCAAGCTGGCGACCGAACTGTCCAAGCGCAGCACCGGCAAGACACTGTACATTCTGGACGAACCGACGACGGGTCTTCATTTCTACGATGTGGACAAGCTGCTGCTCGTCCTTGACCGGCTGGTCGATGCGGGCAATACGGTCGTGGTCATCGAACACAATCTGGATGTCATCAAGCGCGCCGATCACATCATCGATCTCGGTCCGGACGGCGGATTCCGCGGCGGCAGGGTGATCGCGGAAGGGACACCGGAAGAGGTTGCCAAAGTAAAAACGTCGTATACAGGACAATACCTGAAGAAAGTGCTAAAATAATACTGTTAGCGGTTCTTTGGTAACAGGACCCGGAAAGGATATGACTGATGGCAGATAAAATGAATCTGACGCTGTTGACCGACTTTTACGAACTCACGATGGCCAACGGCTATTTCGAGGCGGGCATGAAAGATGATATCGCCTATTTTGACTGCTTTTTCCGCAATGTGCCGGATGACGGCGGTTTCGCGATCTTCGCGGGACTGAACGAGATCATCGAGTACATGGAGGATCTCAAGTTCACGGAGGAAGACATCGAGTTCCTGCGCAGGAAGGGCGGGATGAGCGAACAGTTCCTCGAGTATCTCAGGGATTTCAAATTCGAGTGCGATGTCTGGGCGATTCCGGAAGGCACCCCGATCTTCCCCGGTGAGCCGATCCTGACGGTCCGCGGACCGGTCATGCAGGCACAGTTCGTTGAGACGATGATCCTGCTGCTGGTCAACCACGAGAGCCTGATCGCGACCAAGGCCAACCGTATCGTGCGGGCGGCGCAGGGACGCGCGATCATGGAATTCGGCAGCCGGCGCGCGCACGGTGCCAGCGCTGCGATCTACGGCGCAAGGGCTGCTTACATCGGCGGCTGCATCGGGACGGCCTGCACGGTCTGCGAGAGAGATATGGGCATCAAGGCACTTGGGACCATGGCGCACAGCTGGGTCCAGATGTTCCCGGACGAATACACTGCATTCAAGAAGTACGCGGAGATCTATCCGGAAAACTGCGTCCTGCTGGTAGACACCTATAATGTTTTGAAGTCGGGCGTGCCGGCGGCTATCCGGGTCTTCAAGGAGATGAAACCGGAGAAGATGGGCATCCGCATCGACAGCGGCGACGTTTCCTACCTGACCAAAAAGGCCAGAAAGATGCTGGACGAAGCCGGTCTTACGGAGTGCACCATTGCGGTCTCCAACTCGCTGGATGAATACATCATCCGCGACGTCATCGCAGAAGGCGCCTGCATTGACAGTTTCGGCGTCGGCGAGCGGCTGATCACCGCAAAGTCCTCCCCGGTCTTCGGCGGTGTTTACAAGCTCTGTGCCTTGGAAAAAGACGGCGAACTGATCCCGAAGATGAAGATCAGCGAGAATGTCGGCAAGATCACCAACCCGGGTTTCAAGACGCTGTACCGCCTGTTCGATCTCGATACCGACCGGGCGATCGCGGACCTGATCACGCTGGACGACGAACCGGAACCCACCGGCGAAGACATGGAGATCTTCGACCCGCAGAATATCTGGAAGCACAAGACGGTCACGAACTACTACGCAAAGAATCTGCGTGTGCCGATCTTCGAAAAAGGCAAACTTGTCTATGACAAGCCGGACATCGAAGAGATCCGCGCGTACTGTCTCAAGCAGGTGGACAGCCTCTGGGAGGAGATCTGCCGTTTTGAGAATCCGCAGACCTACTACGTCGACCTGTCGGAGAAGCTTTGGGAAATGAAACAGGAACTGCTCAAGGCCCACAACCGTTAAAGAGGTATTTGAGTAAGAAACAGTTATTGCAGAAGGAAGGTATCAGCTATGTTTGCAACAATTATCAAGATCCTGCTGCTCATCGTGGTCATCGCACTGATCGTGACGAACATTCGTATCGTGCCGCAGGAGTATGCTTTCGTCATTGAACGGCTCGGTAAATACCGCACGACCTGGCAGGCGGGTCTGCACCTTAAGATCCCGTTCATCGACCGGGTCGTCAACAAGGTGTCCCTGAAAGAGCAGGTCCTCGACTTCCCGCCGCAGCCGGTCATCACCAAGGACAACGTTTCGGTCTACGTGGACTCGGTCGTGTTCTCCAAGGTGTTCGACCCCAGACTTTACACATACGGCGTAGAGAACCCGCTGTTCGGTCTTGAAAATCTGTCCGCAACGACGCTCAGAAGCATCATCGGTAATATGGAACTCGACACGACGCTGTCTTCGCGCGATGAGATCAACTCCCAGATGGAAGCGATCCTCGACGAGGCGACAGATGCCTGGGGCGTCAAGGTCAACCGTGTCGAACTGAAGAACATCAACCCGCCGACCGAGATCGAGGAAGTCATGACCAAGCAGATGCGTGCAGAGCGCGAACGCCGGCAGACTGTCCTTGAAGCACAGGCGCACCAGGAATCCGTCGTCGCCCGTGCGGAAGGTGACAAGAAGGCGATGGTCCTCTCCGCGGAAGCGGAAAAGGCGGCCAAGATCGCCCTTGCCGAAGGTGAAGCGGAGTCCATCAAGCTGGTCTACGAAGCGCAGGCACAGGGTCTTGAAATGCTGCGTGAAGCGCATATCGACGAATCCGTTCTCAGGCTGAAAGGACTGGAAGCGCTCCGTGATGTGGCGGACGGCAACGCGACGAAGATCTACATGCCGACTGATATCGCGTCGACGATCACAAGCCTCGGCGTTGTCGGGGAAGCGCTCGGCATCGGGGATGCGACGAAGATCGCGCCTCCCGTCCCGAAAGAGAAGAAAGAAGCGGTCGATCCGTGCCTGCACGAGGGTACTTCGGCAGAGGGGGTCCGCGCGGCAGCGACCGGCGATTCTATCCGGGAAAAACTCAGAAGCGAGCGCAAGCCGCTGTAATATTGTGATGAAAAAAGAGGCTGTCCTGACGCGGACAGCCTTTTTGTAACAGTAAAGGGAAAAGTCATGAAGAAGAAAGAACAGAAAAAGCGGATCAGCCCCGTCAAGCTGGTGTTTCTGATCCTGCTGCGCCTGGTGCTGCTCGTGCTGGCCCTGGCGGTCGGGCTGGTCGGCATTCTGACGATCGGCGAGTACCGGCCGGATGACGTGGAGACGATCATCTCCAGCGGGGGTGTTGATGAAGCACAGGCGGACCTCCCTGCTGGTGGCGATCAGATCCGTGTCGTCACCTGGAACATCGGCTACGGCGCACTGGGCGACAACGCTGATTTCTTTATGGACGGCGGCAAGGGCGTGATGACGGCCGATCTCGACCGCGTCAATGAAAACATGGATGCGATCATCAGCGGTCTGCAGGAATTCGATCCGGATATTGTACTACTGCAGGAGGTGGATCTCAATTCCAAGCGGTCCCATCACGTCGATGAAACGCAGATGCTCCGGGACGGCCTCCCGGGACTTGACACCACCTTCGCGTTCAACTTCAAGGTGCCGTATGTGCCGTATCCGCTTCCGCCCATGGGGAAAGTACAGAGCGGCCTGCTCCTGATGAGCCGTTACACGATGACTGGTTCCGAGAGGATCAGCCTGCCGTGTCCGTTCAGCTGGCCGATCCGGACCTGCAACCTCAAGCGCTGTCTGATGGTCAACCGGATCCCTGTCGCGGACAGCGATAAGGAACTGGTCGTGATCGACCTGCATCTGGAAGCCTACGACAGCGGCGAAGGGAAGATCGCACAGACGAAGGCGCTGCTCGGTGTGCTGGAGGAGGAACGTGCAAAGGGGAACTACGTCATCGCAGGCGGAGATTTCAACCAGCTGTTCTCCAACGTGGATGCCAGTGCGTATCCGGTCTACGAAGGCAAGTGGCAGCCGGGCATCATCGATGCCGCGGACTTTGGCAGCAACTGGACGCTCGTCATGGATCCGTCCGTTCCGACGTGCCGGTCGCTCGACCAGCCGCTCGAAGGCGCGGATCTGTCGAACTTCCAGTTCTATATGATCGACGGCTTCATTGTCTCCGACAATGTGGAGATCAAGTCTGTGGAGACGAAGGACATGGGATTCAAGGCGACCGACCACAACCCGGTCGTGATGGATGTCGTGCTGAAGTAGACACGGCTTCGCTGCAGGAAACGGGAGGACATGGACAGCATGGGATTTGAGCGATTCCGCGATGAACTGATCTATGATTACAGCACAAAGCACGGCGGTGTCAGCGAAGGAGTCTTTGCGTCGATGAACCTGAGCCTGGCGACGGGGGACGAACCGGCAAGGATCAAGGAAAACTTCCGCCTCTGGTGCGGGGGCCTCGGAGTGGATCCTTCGGCGCTGGTCATGGTAGGGCAGACGCACACGACCAATGTGATCCGCGTGGATGAGCGGAACAGAGGTGAAGGGCTCACCCGCGAGCGCATCCATGACGTCGACGGAATGATCACGGACCGCCCCGGGGTGGCGCTGGTCACCTCTCATGCGGACTGCGTGCCGCTGTACTTTTACGACCCTGTCCATAAGGTCATCGGACTGGCCCATGCAGGCTGGCGGGGAACGGTGGACGGCATGGCGGCAGTGATGATCCGCAGGCTGGCGGAGGAATTCGGCTCAGCTCCGGCGGATCTGTATACGCGTATCGGGCCGTGCATCTCACAGACGTATTTTGAATGCGACCGCGATGTGATCGACGCAGTCATGGCGATGCCGCTGTGGGGTGCGCAGGAAGGTGTACCGGTCCCCGGCTATGACCGTTGCCTGCCGGAGGAGATCTGCTATTATGATGCCGCGGCGGGCAAGTATCATGTGTCTCTTGCGCGCCTTGACCGGGAAGTGATGCTGCAGGCCGGTGTTCCTGCGGACCACATCGATATGGCGGATACCTGTACGTATGCGAGGGGGGATCTGTATTTCTCTCACAGACGGCAGGGGATGCAGCGCGGCGGACAGGCGGCGCTGCTGATGATGAAAGAATAGACAGAGAACAAGGAGGAAAGACAATGCTGCTGCTTAACAGAGAGGATATCGCGTCCGTCTTCACGACCAGGGATGCGATCGACGCGGTCAAACTGGCATTTCAGATGACGGAGGAAGGGAAGATCGAATCGCCCCTCCGGACTGTCATCAGCGGGAAATATGACGGCGCATTCCTGTTCATGCCGGCTTACGCGCCGGAGATCGACGCGGCATCCGTCAAGGTGATCGATATCTTCCCGCACAATATCGAAAACGGCTTGATGACCTCCCCGGCGCAGGTGATGCTGATCGACGGGAAAACCGGCTACGTCGCTGCCATGCTGGACGGGACGTATGTCACACAGCTGCGCACCGGAGCTTCTTCCGGGGCGGCGTTCGATCTGCTGGCAAAAAAAGAGTGCCCGGTCGGCGCGCTGATCGGGACGGGCGGCCAGGCTGCGACCCAGCTCGCGTCGATGCTCGAATCGCGCCGCCCAAAAGAAGTGCGCGTGTTCGATGTCAATACGGATCGCTGTGAGGCGTTCTGTAAGGAGATGGGCGAAAAGCTCGCGGTATACGGTGCGGATATCTTTCCGGCAGGTTCGTCGGACGCATGCATTGATCATGCGGATCTGATCATCACCGTAACGCCTTCGGCGGAACCGGTCTTTGACGCATCCAAGGTCAAACCCGGTGCCACGATCAGCTGCGTCGGCACCTACGAACCGCACAAGCATGAGATGGATCCCGCGATCCTGCCGCGCGCAGCCAGGATCATCTGCGACAGCAAGGAAGCGGCGCTCTCTGAGACAGGTGATCTGCTGATCCCGATCGCGGACGGACTGATCACAGAGGACGACATCGCGGGCAGTCTCGGCGATGTGATCCTCGGCCGTATCCCGGGCCGCGAGAGCGACGACGAGATCATCGTGTATGAAACGGTCGGCATCGCTGCGCAGGATCTTGTGACCGCAAAGGCCATTTACGACAAAGCGGTCGAAAAGGGGATCGGTACTGTCTGGGAATAATTGAAAGATCGAAGAACGGCGCAGTGTGGCAGCGAAGCCGCTGCGGATCATACAAAAGAGCGGTTCCCTCCGGAACCGCTCTTCTTTTCATACAGCTTTGCGGCACGCCTTGCGTATGCCGCTATTTCTCTTTCGCCATGTACGCTTTGATCGCCGCCATGGTGTCATCGCTGATGACGTGCTCGATCCGGCAGGCATCTTCGGCAGCGGTTTCTTCTTCGACGCCGATTCCTTCCAGAAAAGCGGAGAGGGTGTTGTGGCGGTCGTAGATCTTGGTCGCTACTTCCATGCCGGTCTCGGTCAGATGCAGATACCCGCTGTCGTCCATGATAACATAGCCGTTGTTGCGGAGAATGCTCATCGCGCGGCTGACGCTGGGTTTGGAATAGCCCATTTCCTCGCAGACATCAATGGAGCGCACGTGCGGCATCTTCTGCGAAAGCACAAGGATCGTCTCCAGGTACATTTCGCCGGATTCTTGTAATTTCATCGTTTACCTCCTGTAGGGGGGATATCTGGCGGCCGTTTACAGCGCCATCGTGCCGGACGAATTCAGGACGTCGCGGATCTTGTGCTGGACCATCTCACGGATCGCGTCGCGGGCAGGTCCGAGATACAGGCGCGGATCGAAGTCCGCCGGATGCTCAATGAGATACTTGCGGATCTCGGCGGTCATCGCCAGACGAACATCGGTGTCGATGTTGACCTTGCAGACGCCGTATTTGGCTGCTTCTTTGATCATGTCTTCGGGGACCCCCTGTGCGCCGGGGATCTGGCCTCCGTACTGGTTGCACTTGTCCACGAATTCGGGCAGGACTGTGCTGGCTCCGTGCAGGACGAGCGGTGTGCCGGGGATCAGCTTGTGGATCTCCTTCAGACGTTCGAAATCGAGGTAGGGTGTGCCCTTGAACTTGTAAGCGCCGTGGCTGGTACCGATGGCGACGGCCAGCGAGTCGACCCCGGTGCGTTCAACGAACTCCTGTGCCTCCGCCGGATCGGTGAAGGTGGCGGAGCGGGCATCCACGTTGACATCATCCTCGATGCCGGCCAGTTTGCCGAGCTCGGCTTCGACCACGACGCCCTTGTCGTGGGCGTAGTCAACGACCTGTTTGGTCAGCGCGATGTTCTCTTCGAACGGGTACTTGGAACCGTCGATCATGACGGAAGTGAAACCGTCGTCGACGCATTTTTTGCAGATCTCAAAATCCGCGCCGTGGTCGAGATGCAGGCAGACATCAACGCCTGTGTCGATGATCGCCGCCTCCACGAGTTTGACCAGGTAAGCGGGTTTGGCGTATTTGCGGGCACCGGCGGAAACCTGCAGGATGACACGGGCGTTCTCCGCCTGCGCGCCTTCCATGATGCCCTGGATGATCTCCATGTTGTTCACATTGAATGCGCCGATCGCGTAATCGCTGTTCAGTGCTTTGGCGAACATATCTTTCGAAGTAATGAGTGCCATTGTTGACCTCCGTATTGGAACACGCTTTTGTAATAACGTAAAAACAAGACATCGCCCATGCGGGCGATGCGTGCTGCCCGGATCAGCCGATGCCGAGCATAGTAAACGCGGCTTTCGCCATGTCGATGACTGCGCCGGAGTCTTCCATCTGCTGCTGCGGATACGCCATGATCGCGCGGACGCGGAAGTAGATGACAGCGGCGGCACATGCCAGGATCAGCAGGGCGATGAGCACGTCATTTTTGTTGTAAAAGAAGTCTTTGATTTTTTCCATAGCAAAATCTCCTTACCAAGTTATTTTACCACAGGAACCGCAGCGATTCCATAAAAATCGTAAGGACTCTGTGCGGTGCGGACCGGAGCGGTTTTGTACCGCGGCAGCAAGATAATGCAAATCAGAGGTGTGAAAACACGCCCGGTCAGTGTATAATATTATGATGGTCACGATCAAAGCAGGAACAAACGACGCCCAGCGCAGACTGGACCGCTTTCTCAGACAGTATTTCGACAAGGCACCGCTGTCGCTCATCTACAAGATGATCCGCAAGGACGTCAAGGTGAACGGCAAACGCGCAAGCCGGGAAACACTGCTGTCCGAAGGTGATGAGATCAGCGTCTATATTTCGGAGGAACAGGCGGAGGCGCTGCGCAGCACGCGCAGGGTCTGGCATGTGCGCCGGCAGTTCAAGGTCCTTTACGAGGATGAGCAGGTACTGTTTGTCGGCAAACCATTCGGGCTGCTGACCCACGGCGACAAGACGGAAAAGAAAAACACGCTCGTCAACCAGGTCGAAGGGTATCTGATGGAGAAGGGCGATTATTCGCCGGTGAAAGAAAACCACTTCCGCCCGGCTGCTGTCAACCGGCTCGACCGCAACACGACCGGCATCGTTCTGTTCGGCAAGACGCAGGAAGCGCTGCGCACCTATACTGCGCTGATGCGCGATAAGGAAGCCGTTGATAAGGAGTACCTGGCCATCGTGACGGGGCGGATCGAAGAAACGCTCATGCTCCGCGACAGGATGGTCCGGGATGAGACGGACAACCGTTCCCGCCTTGCCGAAGAAGGCAAGTGGATGGAGACGCTCGTCACACCGCTCGCCGCGAGCGGCAAATACACATTGGTGCGTGTCCGGATCCTGACGGGACGGACGCATCAGATCCGGCTGCATCTGGCGGAGGTAGGCCATCCGATCCTGGGCGATCCCAAATACGGGGCACCGAAGATCAACGAAGCAGCAAAGAAAGAATACGGTGTCCGCGGACAGCTGCTGCACTGCGCGGCAATGCGGTTCCACGAAGGACCGCTGGCGGGAAAGACGATCGAGTGCCCGCCGCCGGACACTTTTACGAGGATACAGAAAGCACTATTCAAGGAGAATGCCACAGGCAATGAGGGAAGAAAACAGACAGTTTGATGATCTGTTGGACATCAACGTCGCTACAGAAGTAGAAAAGAGGGAAACAGCCAGACTGGACGCAGACTTCAAGAGGCTTGTCGAAGAGGCGGCACCCGCGGAAGAGCCTGCCAAGCCGCAGCCTCATAAAGAGATCACGATCGATGAAGGGGCGACGCCGTCCCGCAGGCACCCGAAGACAGACGAGGCGCGCGCAGTCACAAGACCTGATCCGCGCGATCCGGAAGTCGACACCGTCATCTTCGATCCGGAGGCTGAGAAGCAGCATGCCAGACAGCCTTCTGCTGCCGAGGAGCGCAGGGGCCGCCGTGCGAAGCGCCGGCAGAGACGCGCGCTGCTGACGGACAATGCCAGACTGATCATCAAGGATATCGTCATCGCGTGCATCATCGCGCTCGTCATCTCGGCATTCGTCCGCCCGACGATCGTACAGGAAACATCGATGGAGCCCACCGTGGAGCCGCGGGACTATCTGCTGATGAGCAGACAGGCGTACCGGTTCGGAGATCTGGAGCGGGGCGACATCGTGATTTTCAAATCCGAACTGAAACTGGATGAATCGCATAACAAACTCCTGATCAAGCGCGTGATCGGACTGCCGGGTGACAAGATCTCCGTACAGGGCGGCGAGGTCTACCTGAACGGGGAAGCACTGGAAGAGCCGTATATCGCGGAAGGCGGCACCCCCGGCTATATGGAGGAAATCACACTCGGCGACGGCGAAGTATTTGTCATGGGTGACCACCGGGAGGTCAGCGTGGACAGCCGCAGTTTCGGTCCGATCGAAGAGGATACCATTGTCGGGAAAGCGGTGTTCCGGCTGTGGCCGTTTGACGGATTCGGCAAACTGGAATAGAAGGAAAAGCAGGGACTCCTGCAAAGAGAATACATGCAGCAGAGAAAGAGAAAACTGATCGCGAATAACAAAAAAGCCAGACACGACTATTTCATTCTCGAGACATTCGAGGCGGGTATCGTCCTGACGGGCACGGAGATCAAATCCATCCGGCAGGGCAAAGTCAATCTGAAAGAGAGTTACGTCAAGGTCGGACACGGGGAAGCCGTCATTCACGGTATGCACATCAGTCCGTACGACCACGGCAACATCTTCAATGTGGATCCGCTGCGGGACCGCAAGCTTTTGCTGCACAAAAGGGAGATCCGTAAGATCGAACAGAAAATGAAAGAAAAGGGTCTGACGGTCGTCCCGCTGCAGCTCTACATCAATGAGGACGGCAGAGCCAAACTGGAGATCGCCCTTGCAAGGGGCAAAAAACTGTACGACAAGCGCGACGATATCGCCAGGAAGGACGCTTCCCGGCGGATGCTGCGCGAAACCAGACGCTGATCCTGCACGGAAAGGAGAATGATCATGGAAGAAAGAGCTTATGCAATGCCGATGATCGGTGACCAGGCACCGGCATTCCGTTCGATGACGACAATGGGGAAGATCAATTTCCCTGAAGACTATAAGGGACACTGGGTCATCCTGTTCTCGCATCCGGCTGATTTCACCCCGGTCTGCACGACCGAGTTCATCACGTTCGCAAGGATGGCGGATGAATTCGAAGCGATGAACTGCAAGCTGATCGGCCTGTCCATCGATTCGGTCCATTCGCATCTCGCGTGGGCGAAAAGCATTGAGCACATCGATTGGAAAGGAGAAGGCTGTGTAAAACTGCCGTTCCCGATCATTGCGGACATCAGCATGGATGTCGCAAGGAAATACGGGATGCTGCAGACGGTCGCCAAGACCCAGACGGTCCGCGCGGTCTTTATTATCGATCCGGAAGGGGTCATCCGCACGATCCTGTACTATCCGATGTCCTGCGGCCGTAATTTCGATGAGATCAAACGCATCGTCCAGTCTCTGCAGACGCACGATGAGTACAATGTCTCCACACCGGCAGACTGGCGTCCGGGCGATCCGGTCGTCATGCCCGCACCGCTGACGCTCGAGGCGGCGGAAGAGCGGATGGCTGCTGCGGAAAGCGATGATGACGTGGAAATCTACGACTGGTATCTGGGTTCCAGGAAACTCGGCTGAGGATCTCCGAAGCCTTTCAAAAGAGCAGGAATCCCGACGCATGTCGGATCTTGATATCAAGCAGTGGAAACAGCACCCTTCACGGGGTGCTGTTTCCTTTTCTGTGCATTTGACAGAAAAATGGCAATCAAAGATTGAATTCAATCCGGCAATCGTATACGATATGAGTGTAAACAGAACTCGGTTGCACGTTTTGCGGTGCAGGAGGGCAGATTCTTATGGCAAAAACACTGAAAGACATCCAGAAACTGATCAAAGAAAACGGGATCCAGATGGTAGACTTCAAACTGACCGATATCGACGGCCGCTGGAGACATTTGAGCATTCCTGCGGAACGTCTCACCGAAAGCACGATGGAACACGGCATCGGCTTTGACGGCAGCAACTACGGCTATGCACCGGTCGAGAACAGCGACATGGTATTCATTCCTGTTCTGGATTCCGCTGTCATCGACAGGTATATGAGCGTGCCGACGCTTTCCATGATCGGCGATGTACGCGTGATCGATCTCCCGCACAACCGTCCGTTCGACCAGTATCCTAGAAACGTTGCGATCCGCGCGCTCGAATATATGGAAGAACTCGGCGTGGCGGACAAAATGCTCATCGGCCCGGAGTACGAGTTCAGCATTTTTGATTCGGTCCGTTACAAGACCGCCAATCACGACATGGGCGTCCGCATCGAATCGAAGCAGGCGGCCTTCTCCTCCGGACTTGAGGATAACAACAACGGGTATCAGCTCAAACCTAAAGCGGGCTATCACAACCCGCTTCCGACGGATATCCATAACGATCTGCGCAGCAGCATGTGTCTGGCGATGAAGGAATTCGGCGTTGAGGTCAAGTACCATCATCCGGAAGTCGGCGGCAGCGGCCAAATGGAGATCGAAGTCGAGCTTGGTGAGATGCTCAAGCTGGCGGACGATACGATGTCGGCCAAGTACGTCATCAAGAACGAAGCCGTCGCGCACGGCAAGACCGCGACCTTCATGCCCAAGCCGCTGGCAAGAGAAGCCGGCAACGGCATGCATGTCCATATGCTGCTCTTCAAGAACGGCGAACCGGTCTTCTATGACAAGGACGGCTACGCGCAGCTGAGCGAAACAGCTCACTGGTTCATGGGCGGTCTGCTCACCCATGCGCGGTCCCTGTGCGCGATCACCAATCCGTCGACAAACTCCTACAAGAGACTCGTTCCCGGATTTGAAGCGCCGGTCACGATCGGCTACGCGATGAGCAACCGCAGCGCAGTCATCCGTATCCCGGCATACGCCAAATCGCCGGAGGTCAAGCGCTTCGAACTGCGCAACCCGGACGCGACCTGCAACCCGTACTATGCATACGCAGCGATCCTGATGGCGGGCCTCGATGGTGTCAAGAACAAGATCGATCCGCACGCGAAAGGCTGGGGGCCGTACGACTTCAACCTGTACACACTGTCTGACGAAGAGAAGGCCAAACTGACCGGTCTTCCGGCATCGTTGGATGAAGCGATCCGCGAACTGGAGAAGGATCACGATTACCTTACGGCAGGCGGCGTCTTCCCGCAGAGGCTGCTCGATCAGCTGATCGACCGCAACAGGAAGAATGCGGCGGCAGTCGCTGTTGAACCGCATCCGGTCGAATTCGAGCTGTACTACGATCTCTAGGGATTGACTTTACACGCAAGTATGGTATCATAACAGCGGAAGCAAACAGATGTTCGCTTCCGCTGTTTCCGATCATGGGGCTGTCATGGTTTCGACAGGATCATTGAATCAGGATAAGCGAGCCGCAGTTGGTCCGGCTGCGTTAAAAAGGACCCGTTAAATACAAACGCTAAAAATAACAGATCTTTCGCACTGGCTGCTTAGTTCAGCCCCGCGCGTCGGCTTGCATTCACCTGCAGGTGCATGATCCGGCGTCGACATGCAGGAAAACCTTGCGTGAGTTCCCGGTAGCGTAAGGGACCAACGGGATAACGGATCGGCAGGCCGCCTCTCGCCTCGCCGCTAAGCGATAATTCCAACTGAGGATGCGCTCGGAGAAATTCTTGTGGATGTGGTTTTGGACGCGGGTCCGACTCCCGCCAGCTCCACCAAACGAAAAGAAGAAGGCCGTAGCCTTCTTTTTTTCATGCTTATTTCGCTTGGGGAGTTATCTTAAGTTGTTACTCGTTGATTCTTCGACGCTCAATAGTTGTAATTTATTGTAAGTTAAATTAGGCGCGAGTACAATTGCACTAAACTAATGCAAGTTGTTTCTGTTCTGTCTTGTTGGTTTTAAAACAGAGCATTCTTTTCTGCTCTTCTTGCTTTCCCGGACAGCCAAGCGGCACGCCGGCTGTATGATTCAGATGAGCTGGTGA